>CALVAS010000021.1 GCA_944325585.1 Candidatus Gastranaerophilales bacterium | reverse complement strand
GGGACTTGAACCCCCAAGGATTTCTCCACACGCCCCTCAAACGTGCGCGTATACCGATTCCGCCACATCGACATATTATACTTTTATTTAATTTTCACTGTTGATGCGGCACCGTTATGGCGGAATGTGTTCCGCTTTGCTTCACACCCTCCATTTTTTAATACTCAATTAAAAAACGGAGTCCTTGCCACATCGACATATTTATTAATTTTTCAAATCGCAGTCAAAATTAACTGCATGACTAATATATCACAAACATTTTTATTTTCAAATGGCTTTTTATAAAAAAAGGCAGCATTTATGCAAATACTGCCGGAATTATAATAATTCGTGTCAAATTAAAGCATTGTATTATATTTTTATAATTTTATACCCACGTTTAGTGCATCATTAGTTCATATAAAATACTATAACATACCAATATAATAATAGTCAATATGTCACTTTTCTATTTTTTGAAACGCAGTATTTTATGAGAAAAACATTGACAGCACGAGGCAACGGTTGGCTATTAATCATTCCCAAACTACTTATAAAACTGATGGGATTGCAGCCCGACTCCTCAAAGGTTCAACTAAAAATTAAAAACAAAATCTTATATGTAAAAGAAATTTTTCCGGACAATCCCGATTTCGACAAATTTCTGGTGCGTTCATTAAGCAAAAAGAATTCAAGCTATGGACTTTACATGCCAAACTCGATTTTAGAACTTTTAGAAATAAATCCTGAGACGGATAAGCTCAACCTCGAAGTCGAAGACACCGTTCTCATTATCAAAAAAGCTGATTAATAACTTTCGGGCCGGCTTGAAAAGCCGGCCCTTTTATAACACCTATCTTCCTATCTCCGTCGCCCTCTGCGCCATTGATTTGGTTATGTTTACAAGCGCAAGGTTCGCTTCATAAGCCCTCTGTGCCATTATTGCATCCGCCATTTCTACCATCGGGTTTACGTTTGACGCTCTTATATAACCGTTCTCATCTGCGTCAGGATGCCCCGGCTTATAAATCTTTTCCCCCATCGTCGGATCCTCAATACAGCCGTTAAACACAACTCCGCCCTGCAATAAAGGCAATGTTCCTATCCCGAAAACATCCTCCTTCATCTCATTCAAAAGCCCGTGAAAAGATATCTCCTCGGTCGCATTCAAAACAGGAATACGTCGTACATAATTGGGCGTATCTATGTTTGCCATGTTTCTTGAATGCACGTCAAGACGCAATCCGTGTGTGCGGAGAGCCCTTTGACCTATATCCATTGAACCCATAAGACTCATAATTTACGCTCCTGTTCTTTTACTCCGTTTGCGCCGCCGCAGCGGAACTAAACGAAAAATTATTTACCTACATTTATTACGGTTTTCATTTCCGTAATTATATTTGACATCCGTCTTGTTGCCATTGTGTAAAGAAGTGCATTGTGCTGCAGCTCCATCAATTCTTTATCAGGACGAATTTCTTCATATGTTCTTTGAGAAATAACAGCAGACGCACCCAATCTTTCGGAAAGTTTCGTCTCAAGAGGACTGTTCATTGAGCCCAAATATTCCGCAAAATCAATGTCGCGTCTTACATACCCCGGAGTGTCCATATTTGCAAGGTTGGAACCCAATGCAACCTGTCTTTGCGTAATCAGGTCCATCATTAATCCGACTTTTCCCATGTGATCTAAAGATGTAAACATTTTTGTCCTTTCTTTCCTTGTTATCAGACCTCCCGAGCCTGATTTTTATATATTTGCAAGCCACTTTATCCGTCCCGTTCCCGCCGGCTATCGGTTTTAAAGATTAAGCCTGTTATTCTCTGATATTGATTGATTTGTTGTACATATCATCAACAACTTTCATCAATCTTGTGCTCGCAAGCATTGATGCATTAAGTCTTAGCATTGTGCTTACGTTGTCATAAATATTTACGTTGGAATTTTCAAGATTGTTCTGCGCGAAATATTCATGATCTTTTACTAATCTTGCTTCGCCCGATTCTTCTGTCGGAACGAGTTTGTTTAATCCGCCCTGTTCAAGCCCTTCAGGACTGTCAAACTGTACAAGCGGAATATTTCCGAGCTTTTTGCCCGGTGAATCCACTGCATCATATGCGATTACGTCTCCGTTCGGCTTAATATAAAACTTGTAGCAGTTTGTCGGAAGTTTTATACCTTCACCGACAATCCAGTCGTCATTTGTAACCAGATAACCGTCTTTACCCTGCTTAAAAGAGCCGTCGCGGGTGTATTGAACTTCACCGCGCGGGGAAATTACCGGAATAAAGCCCGGCCCTGTTATTGCAACATCATAAGGATTGCTTGTAATTTGGATTGAACCGTTGCGGTGGTCTGTTCTTATTGCACCTGTAAGATATCCGTCCTCGTCAAGCATCTGTTCAAAACGAACGGATTTATAACCGTGCGTATTAAAGTTTGCAAGGTCATTTGCAACGTAACCCAATCTGTCCCACTGGTTTGTTACGTTATTTACGCTTTTTCTGATAATTGCCTGTAAATTGTGCATAATTTAATCCTTTATGAATTTACTTTATGATGTTGTTCCTAATTGAGAGATTACTTTTTGAAGATTTTGGTTCTGAATCATGAAAAGCTGACGATTGGCTTCAAAGTTTCTGATAACCGGCATCATTGCGATAAACTCGTTTTGAAGAGA
Source organism: Candidatus Gastranaerophilales bacterium (assembly GCA_944325585.1). Taxonomy (GTDB): domain Bacteria; phylum Cyanobacteriota; class Vampirovibrionia; order Gastranaerophilales; family Gastranaerophilaceae; genus Scatenecus. The sequence goes on along the minus strand of CALVAS010000021.1, from coordinate 25,762 downwards.
AACGTTGGAAAATTCATTATAGCCCTGTTTAATTTCAGGATCCATGATAACGACTCCATTGGCGTCAACAACGCCGATATGAGCGGCAGGCTCCATTTTGTAGGTGTTTTTGTTAAGCACCGTGACAAGTCCATGGTCATCTACTTTAATATCTTCGAGTTTTTCGGGGATTACCGGAAGTTTGATAGGCATTCCGGCATTTGAAAGCACACGTCTGTCATCAAGAGTGAGCAGATTGCCTTCCTTATCGATTTTGAATCTTCCGTCGCGGGTTAATCTTACGCCGTCATCGCCTTCTGTTTGGAAATAGCCTTCTTTTGCGATAGCAAAATCAAGCGGATTGGAGGACATTGTAATTCTTCCGACTTTTGTATCGGTTGTTTTGGAAATCGCATGAACGCCGACGAATTCCGAAAAACTTGAGACGACAGGCTCCTGACGCTGATAACCAACTTTATCAAAGCCGTTGACATTTTCATTGGAAATTGACATCAGCTCTGTTTGAACCTGCATTGCGCGGATTGATAGGTCAATCCCTCTTTCGTAATAACGGACACCGCCATTGATTTTCATAACTACTACCTCTGTTTGCTTTTTTATGATTATACGGCTATATTTACAGTTTGACGTACTTTCATAAAAAAAAATCCTCTATTCGTATGGCTTTTTCATGATAAATAATGATATTTGCCAGAAAGTCAAAAAAGTTATAAAATACCTGAAAAAGGGAAAGATTTAAGAATAGAGCAAAGGCGCACCTTGCTATGATAGTTTAAAATTTAACCGAGAATTTGGGTAACAGCTGAAAAATTTCAATAGAACGTACAGTTTTATTGAAGCTCCTGTTCCTCCGGAATTACTTAAATAATTTTTCTTTTAATTTCAGTGCTGTTTTTGTTGTTGCAAGTCCTGCCTGAGAACTTTCTTTAAGCATTGGAGACATAAGATTGCCTGTTTGTTCAAGCGCATCAACAACTTCATCAAGCGGAATTTTTGACTTCACATCAGCAAGTGCAAGTTCTGAAGCGGTTACAGCGTGAATTGCAAGAAACGGATTTCTTTTCACGCAAGGGATTTCGACAAGCCCGCAAACAGGGTCACACGTAAGCCCGAGAAGGTTTTTAAGCGCAAGGGCAACGGCATTTAGGATTTGAGAAATATTTCCGCCTCTCATTTGCGTTAAAGCTGCTGCACTCATTGCTGATGCTACACCGCATTCAGCCTGACATCCTGCGACGGCACCTGCAAGAGCCACCTTGTTTGAGATAATCCTTCCGATGGCACCTGCTGTTATCAAAGCATTAATTTGTTCTTCTTCCGGAATCTCCAAATCTTCGCTTACACCCACCAGAACTGAGGGAACAATCGCGCAGGAGCCCGCTGTCGGACAGGCCGCAATTTTTCCCATTCTTAGGTTTTCTTCAATTACCGCAAGCGCATAAGTTGTTATTTTTTCAAAGGTTTTGCCGAAAAGCGCCTGTTCTGACACAAATTTCTTTTGAAGCCTGTCGCAGTCATCTCCGCACATTCCGCTGATTGACATTTCTTTACTCTTTAGACCCGATTTGATTGAGTCTTTCATTGCATCAAGACTCCGTTTTACCAGAACGCGAAGTTCTTCAATTGAAGTTTCTGCAAGTTCCGCCTCTTGAATTTGAATAACTTCCCATATAGGTTTGCCCGTTTTTTCGCAAATTTCTTGTAATTCTTTAAATGTGCTTATATTTTTTTCCATATTAACTTCCCAATTTTTCAATATATCTGATCATATAAACGTCTTCCAGCATATACAGAAAGTCAATAACTTTCTGACTGACTTCCCCGTCCAAACAAATACACATTGATGCTTCCTGTCCTTTGGCATACCTGTCACAATGGAATGATGCTATGTTTACATGGATTGAGTTTGTTACACGCGCAATCATGTGAGGAACATCTTTGTATATCAAAAGAAGAGTGTTGTATTTGCCTGTCAAATTGACAGAAAACTCATCTATTTTGGTTATTTCAATTTCGCCGGCACCGACGGAATTGCCAGAAACAGTCATGTTTCTAATGCCTTCAAAGACAAAGTCCACGGCGTTGGGGTGTCTGTTAAAGTCTTCAAGGTATTGAAACTCATATTTTATAGACTTTGCAATGTCAGAATTAAAAATATCTTTGATTCTGACGTCATCCACATTCAATCCCAGAACTCCTGCCAGAAGCCCTTTGTCAGTGCCGTGGCCTTTACCGGTCTGGGCAAAAGAATTGTAAAGTTTGAATGTTACTTTGTCCGGAACTTCATGATAAATATTCTTTGCAAGAAGTCCCAAACGGATTGCGCCTGCTGTATGAGAGCTTGACGGGCCTACCATTACGGGCGAAATTATATCAATTAAAGATGTTTGTTTCATAATTTTCTCTCCGAAAAGATTATATCTTAAACAAAATGTTATTAATATATGTAAAGAATTGATAAAGATTTGACAATATCCGGAATTTTTATGTTTTTATATATATACAAAGTGGTAGTATGTGTTATTCAATTTTAATAAGTGTGATAAGGAGTGTTAATGTTTAGCCCTGAATTTATGAGATTTTTAATTAATTATCAAAAGTCAGATTTTGCCCCCGAAAAAACTAAAAAAGAAATTCCGTTGAAAATAAACAAAAGAGGCAAACTTGCCTGGGTTGATATTCTTGTAACCAAATAGTTTGCAGCAAAAGTTCATCCGAAAATATCGGGTTTAAGACAGTGAAGCACATTAAACCTGATATTTTGACGTGTCTAAGTTGTTGAAATTAATCAGGGAGCATAACCTTCAAATCATCTGCTATACCAAGAACAGCTTTAATATCCATTTGTATATCATCGCCGTAATGTTTTCTGATTAATTCCTGCATTTCTTCAAAATCCTTTGTTGGCAGCTCGCCTTCAGTATCCATTTTCTTGCAAAGTTCGGCAAGATGTACGTCGCGTTTGGCAATCTGTTCGTAAAACATTTCATTAAACTTTTCGCATTTATTTTTTCCGTAGAGTTCTTCCAGTTTCTTTTCTACCGGTGCAAATCTGCTCTTATAGCGACCAAGCTCCATAATCGGCTTTTGCCCGTATGCATCTGAAATTTTTGTCTTTTGGAACAAGCCGGCCTCTTCAAGTTTGTATTTTAAATTTTTCTCGACAAGTCTTGCGTGCTCTTCTATCGGCGAGAACTGGTATCGTTCCGCATACTTTATCTCGGCAAATCTGCCGGTGTAACCTTTTTTTGCAAGAGATATCTTTTCTTTTCTTTCTTTAATCATTGAATTTGCATTGAATTTTTGATGATTGATTATTAGCTTTGTGCCGTCATTCCATGTAACTTCTGTTTTCTTGAGACCGCTCATCCACTTCCAATCGTTTTCATCTATATTTTCTGACATTTTTTTATACCAGTTGTGATTTAGAGCCTCATCGACATGTAATTTAGGATGACGCATAAGTTTTTCAAATTCTTCCGCGCCGATTTTTTTGTATAATTTCAGAAAATCTTCCATGTGAACGAGTTCATGTGAAAGCAAAAACGCTATATCCTGATGGGTTGCGATATCTAAAAATTTTGGGTTTGCATGTAACTTTCCCGCCAAAGCATTAAAGGCCATAAAATACTCCGAAGGTTCTTTATCTATTTCAAGTGTTATGTCTTTCGGATTAAACCCCATATCTTTGACCAGAATATTTTTGGCCTTTATAAGGCTTTCTTCCGTTGGTTTCCCTTGCCAGCCCGCAATTTTTACAGCCTCATCCAGACAATCGTTTATTGAATGAATTCTTGCCCCTTTGTTTGAAATAAATCTGCTCAATTTAAGCCTCATTTGACTTATATCTTTCGGCTTTATTTTTTGATGAGAAGTTAATTCCTTAAGCATTTCTTTCGGAATTCCGGCATTTTCTGCAAGTTGTGAATCAATATAAGAGTCAGCCAGAAACGCCGGACGCATATTTTCATCTCTTATTGCAGTTGAAAGTTTTTTCCCGCCCTGCATTTTGCCAGTGAAAATTCCGCAGGTTTTTGAATCCAGTGCAACATTTAAGTCATGCAGCGCATTAAAACTGAGAATTTTATTTTGAGAATCACCCAGAACTCCTCTATATTGCAATATAGGAGCTTTGCCTCCGGTTGTATCTATACCTAAAGCAAACTTTGCGGTTGTTTTGTTGCCGTCACGCACTGCAACGCCTAAAATTCCCTGACCTTCTTGAGATGATTTTGTGCCGATTAAAACTTTCGGTTTCTTAAGCCCTGCAATTAATGGCTTAAGTCCGGCGGGCAATTCCTCCAGATATTTACCTTCCAACAAAACAGGCGAAGGCTTTCCCGCTCCATCCGTCAAAGTTTTGAAAATATTAAATAACGCTTTTTCATCACGTCTGTGAAAAGTTTCAAGCTGTTTTAACTGTTTTAAAAGCCGACCGATTTTTGTTACTGCGACCATAATAAATTCCCCTTAATTTTCCCCTGTTATTTTTATAAAGTTATTTTTTATAAAAAAATTGTCCGCAAATGAGAATGTATTAAATTTTGTTAATATTAAATTGAAAGGCTTCAACTTGACTCAGCCCCAAATCCCCACGAGGAGACAGCCAGCAAAAAAAAAGAGCCCTTTTTAGGAGGCTCTTGGAATAAACGTTGATTCATTCCTCAAATAGTGTGAAGTGTAGTGTGTGCTTAAAATCTGTCTGATTTCTCAATTTTAAGCGTTCCTCGTGTTCATATATATAAAAAATTTTCGTTATATAAAATTGCTATACAAAGGTTATTATTTTTATATTTCGTTACAAAAGTTAATATTTATTGCTATTAATAATTTGTATTTTACGGGTATATTAAATATAGTAGAGATAGTTTTAGTTTTGGGAGAAGAGAATTATGAAGATATTAATTTCAAATGATGACGGAATTGCGGCAAACGGAATAAGAATGCTGACAAAAGAACTTTCAAAAGATCATGATGTATATGTAATAGCGCCTGACAGAGAAAGAAGTGCTGCAGGACATTCTCTGACACTTCATACACCTTTAAGAGTTGAGGAGCTGGAGGCAATCAGCGGAGCCAAAAGAACATGGGTCACGACAGGAACACCAGGAGACTGTGTAAAAATAGGGATTAATGCAATTTTAAGCAAAGAAGAACAGCCGGACATTGTTATTTCCGGAATAAACCACGGCCCGAATCTCGGCTCTGACATATTATATTCGGGAACGGTAAGCTGTGCAATGGAAGGTGCAATGATGGGCATTCCAAGTATTGCAGTTTCTCTTGCCAGCATGCATTCTGATTATGAAGATTTTGAATTTACTGCAAAGTTTGTAAGAGGTATGCTTATAAGATTGAAAGATTTCAACTTTCCGCAAAAGACTCTTTTAAATGTGAACGTACCGCTTCTGGAGGCTGATGACATTGCGGGAATTGCAATAACTGAACTGGGTTCTAAAATGTTCACAAACACCTATGAAAAACGTGTTGACCCGAGAGGAAAGGTTTATTACTGGATGGCGGGTGAACTGACAAACGAGCCGAACGATTCAAATTCGGACATTGCAGCTGTCAGAAACAACATGATTTCCATAACGCCGGTAACTTATGAGATGACAAAAGAAGAAGTTATGACTGATTTGGAAAAAACACTTTGCAACCACGACGCCTGCGATTGGATGTAGAAATTTTGCAAAAAGAGAACGGCTCTTCAACTTAAAAAGTTGAAGAGCCGTTTTTTATGATTGTTTATAATTATTTTGTTTCTTCCGGAACTTTTGCGGCCATTTTAGAACCAATATAGGAACCGAGTCCCAAAATTGCTCCGAGGCCTACAGCCCATTTGGCACCTGCCCAAATTTTGGTATCTTTTGCAGCTTTTTTGATAGTATCTTTGATAGCATCAGAGGCACCATCCAAATTAAACTTGCCATCTTTTATGCACGTTTTCAAGTCGTCTGCTTTGGCAGTTAAAGCCGAAGTTTCATTAGTAAGCAACTCTTTTACAGCTTCCTTACCGGTTTTCACAACCTTACCCTCGCTATCAACCGTACCCTTAACAAAGGTATCAATATCAGCTTCCGCAACGCCTTGCTTACCTAAAATTTCAGCATGATCGGTAACGAATTTTTTAAGAGCATCTTCAGTTGGGTTTTCACCTAATTTTTCAAAGGCTTTTTGTGCAGCCTGCATTTGTTTCGGATTTTTAAAGTCTTTTGCTTTATTTGCGACAGCTGTATCAACATAAGATTGTTCCATTTTTGCCTTTAAAGCATCCTCCTTAAGATCTTTTACATAATTATCAACATCTTCTGCTTTAATACCATAATCTTGAGGGGCTTGTTTAAGTTCATTCACCAATTCGTCTTTTCCTGACAAATTAGCACCTGCAAATTCTTTTTTTGCAATCTCTCCAGCTTTTGCTATTTGAGCCTTTGCATCATTGTCATAGTATCTTCTTACAAAAGCATCTGACGGAGCATCGCCCTTTAACAATGGTTTAGAAAATTTCGCTCCGTACAAACCGCCTGCAAGAACACCAACACCCGTGCTTATACCTGTATTAATGGTATCTCTTTTGTTGTTTACCGCATCTACTGCCATAATAATTCCTTCCTTTTAAATACACACTTAATATATCTTTTATAACAATTCTCAAGACTTATATTTGCTATATTTTTAAAAAACCATTTACAATTTTTAACAATATTTCAATAAAAGTCTTGTTACCATTAGACATACATATTATATCATATATTTGAAATTTTTACAGTGCAGTCATGCCTGTTTGGCATGCAAAATTTCTCTATAATACGTCGGGTGGAGTTAAACTTTAATTTTTAATTTATTTATCAACCTTTTAAATGATGTGAGTTTCCGGTGATTGTATAGAATAATAATGTAACATATTTTAACAATTTAGGCGGATTAATGGATCAAAATTTTGATTTCACATCTTACAACAGCATAAAAAGACTTTCGGAAGAGGAATTAACAGCATTATGGGGGGAATATTTCAAAGACAAAACCCAAAAAAGTGTGCGTGATACCTTAATCGTTCAATATATATATTTAATCCGATATGTTGTCGGACGTGTTAAAGTAACGCTCCCTGCAACAATTTCGATTGAAGATATTGCAGGCTATGGCGTTGAAGGACTTATTAACGCGATTGAAAGATATTCACCGCAGAAAAATACAAGATTTGAAACCTATGCACTTATCAGAATCCGCGGAGCGATTTTGGACAGAATCAGAGCCCAGGATTTTCTGCCAAGAAGCGTAAGAAAAAAAATTAAAGATATAAAAAATATTCAGGAACAATTAAAGCAAGAACTTGGCAGAATGCCGACCACCACAGAAGTTGCAAATGCTCTTGAAATGGATCCTGATAAAGTCAATCAGCTTTTAGCGGAAGATACAACAATGACTTCCATTTATGAGAAAAAAGGTTCAAGTGACGACAGTATGGAAATCATTGATACAATTCAGGACACCAACAAACTTAATCCGCAGGAGCAGATGGAGGAAAAAAACGTAAAACAGCAGCTTGAAAAAGCACTCCAAAGGCTTCCTGAACGTGAACGCGTTATAATGGTTCTTTACTATCAGGAAAACATGACACTAAAGGAAATCGGGGCTGCATTAAACATGTCAGAATCCCGCGTTTGTCAGCTTCATGCGCAGTCAATTATGAAGTTGAAAAACATTTTGAGCGAAGACCGCTCATCACGCCTTAGAAAAAGCATAATTGCATAAATTATCGTTTCTCTTCATAGTCGAATATTACAAAATCAATCCGTTTATCAAAGCCTTTTGTTGCTGCGGATACATTATCTTTAAAAGGCATCATATCCCCGAATCCCAGAGCAAACAATCTGTCCGGTGAGATTTTTCCGCAATAAACAATATAATCAGTTATACTGTTTGCACGCGCCATTGAGATTTCCCAGTTTGAATGGAAGTCTCCTTCCGAACTGTCATAACCTTCTGTATGACTTTCGATTGTACAATTGTTTCCGATTGTTTTAAGTACAGATATTACAGCATTTAAAGCAGGCACACCTGATTTTTTAATATTTATACTGTTCCCTTGAAAAAACACACTTTCTTCAATACTTACGACAAGCCCTCTGGGCACAATCGTGTAAATTACGGGAGTTTGCGGAGGTAAAGATTCCTCAAGCATATTTTTAATCTTTACAGCTTTGTTATTGACCGCAGTGCTGACGAAAATCGTATTCGAATCCATCTCGCCGGCAAACGAAACACATGAAAGCTGTAAACTGAATATAAGGAGCAACAAACCGAATAATTTCACTTTACCTGACCTTGCAATATAAGTTGGTACCGAGGAAATTATTCTTTAAATCTGGAATTATTTCATTACCTGACTGTTAATTTTAAGGCTTAAGAACAGAAAGAACAAATTTATCATTGAAATATTTTTGTGCGCATTTTTTAATCTGTTCAGCAGTTACTGTTTTAATTCTTTCTTTAGTTTTTTCGTAGAAATCAAAGCCCAGACCTAAAATTCCATACTGCGCATAATTGCATGACTGCTGGGAATTTGTTTCAAATGAAAAAGCAAGTTTGCCAAGAAGATTTGTTTTTGCGTTTGCAAGTTCTTCTTCTGAAACTTCTATTGTTTTAATCTTTTCAAGTTCTTCATCAAAACCTTCCAACGAAACATTTATATTTTTCGGTTCAGTTGCAATAGAAATAGAAAATGCCCCGCCGAGCAGGAAAGGTTCATAAGAACTGCCTACAACATAAGCAAGGCCTTTTTTATCCCGCAGCTCCAGAAATAACCTTGAAGACAGTCCGCTTGCACCCAGAATTATATTCAGCAAAATCAGTGCCGGATAGTCTTCGCTGTCAAAAGTTTCCGTTCTCCATCCTTTTATGATATGAGCCTGATTTGCATCCGGTTTTGTAATGAAAATTTCTCTGCTTTCTTCTATTGACTTAGGACTCTTTTTGACGCCGTCTTCACCGCCTGCCGGAATATCTCCAAGGTTTTCGTTCAATATTTTTTCAACGTTTTCTTCCTCAATATCGCCGACGAACGTTATTACTTTTTTAGCGTTTTCATACAATTTGCGGTAAGCTTCAACAACCTGCTCTTTTGTAATATTTTGAAGATTTTCAAGAATTGTTGTGCTTGAAATTCCATAACGGTGGCCTTCAAAAATATTTCTTGTGAATCCGTCCATAACCTTTTGACGCGAAGAATCCAGTTCAGCAATAAGCTCACCCTGCAACTTTGCAACTTCCTTTTCAAACTCGTCAAATGTAGAATTTTTTACAAGATCTGTCACAAGCTCAACTGCATGTTCAAAATCTTCATTAAGACTCATAAATTTGAATCTCAAATAATCCATTTTCATTTCAACAACACAACCAATTCCGCAGCTGTCAAATTCTTCCGCAATCTGCTCTGCGGATTTGGTCTTCGTTCCCTGATACAAAAGCCTTGCCATAAGAGCATACACCCCAGGAGCACTGTCATAATCACTCAAAGCAAAATTTATACACAATGCAGCTATCGGTGTATTCCGGTTTTGTTTATAAAAAAATTCAATATCGTTTTTAAGTCTTAATATCTTGCTTTCCATAATCTCTCCTGACAAAAGCATTCTACCACAACTGACTTTAAATAACAATCCGACTGCTCCAACTGATTGTTACTTGTAATTTCAGCCTGTTTTAATTATAATTTTTGATATGGCAAATAAGAAGATAATTAAATTAAACAATTTTGAAATCGGATCAGATAAACTGACAATACTTGCAGGGCCCTGCGTTGCAGAAAGTCTTGAGATTCTTGATGAAACAGCAAAAGGTTTGAAAGAAATTACCCGAAAACTCGGAATAAATTTCATATTCAAATCATCTTTTGACAAAGCAAACCGCTCCTCAATAAATTCATACCGCGGACCGGGGATAAAAAAAGGTCTTGAAATGCTTGCTGAAATCAAGTCTAAATACAATATTCCGATTGTAACCGATATTCACACCCCTGAACAGGCTGGAATAGCAGCTGAAGTTGCGGATGTAATCCAAATTCCAGCATTTTTATGCAGACAAACGGATCTTCTGGTTGCAGCCGCCAAAACAGGCAGAATCGTTAACATAAAAAAAGGGCAGTTTCTGGCTCCGGAACAAATGGGAAATCTCGTTAAAAAAGTCGAAGATTCAGGAAATACAAACATCCTTTTGACAGACAGAGGTGTAACTTTCGGATATAACAATCTCGTTGTTGACTATCGCGCAATCCCGATTATGCAAAGTTTCGGTTATCCTGTTGTTTTTGACGCTACCCACAGCGTACAGCTTCCGGGTGCTCAGGGAACCTGTTCGGGCGGAGACAGAAGATTTGTTCCGACGCTTGCTAAAGCGGCGATGGCAGCAGGTGCCAACGCTCTGTTCTTTGAAGTTCATCCTGATCCTGACAAAGGCTTGTGCGACGGACCGAATATGTTGAGTCTGGATTCTGCGGAAAAAGTATTTTCTGTTTGTAAAAAAATATTTGACATTGTGAGAGTTTAAAATGATTATAAAACGATATATTGCAGGCCCCATTGAGGCAAATAATTATCTTGTGGCTGATGAAAATTCAAAAGAAGCAGTTTTGATTGACTGTTCTGAAACCGTTGAAAAAATTCTTGATGATGTCAAAAATTCAGGTTTGAATGTTAAATATATTCTTCTGACCCACGGGCATTTTGACCACGTTATGGGCGTAAACGACATGAAACAAAAGCTGAATGCAAAAGTTCTGATTAATGAAAAGGATAAATCACAGGTTGAAATGACAAAAACAATTCTCTCAACCTTCGGCATTCATGTTGAAAAGAACCCTGTTTACGATGAATTTATTGACGGAAACACGGAACTCAAAATCGGCGAAATCCCGATTAAAATATTGGAAACTCCGGGGCATACGGAAGGCGGGCTTTGTTACCAGATTGCAGACAAACTTTTTTCCGGTGACACCCTGTTTAAAAACTATGTCGGACGCACGGATTTGCCCGGCGGAAGTTTTTCCAAACTTGAAAACAGTATTAAAAATGTTTTATACAAACTTGATGATGCTACGGAAGTTTTTCCGGGGCATAATGATATGACAACAATCGGTTACGAAAAGAAACATAATGAAATTGTACAATAAGAGGCGAAAATGAAAGAACAACTGGAAAAAATTTATGCAAACGCAGCCGCTGATATTGAAAAATCAGCGTCAATAAATGATTTGGAAGAGATTAAAACAAAATATCTGAGCCGCAAAGGTGAATTTAACGAAATAAAGAAAAATTTAAAAAATCTTTCTGATTCAGACAAAAGAATTGTCGGTTCTCTTGCAAACGAAATCACTCAAAAACTTGAGGCATCAATCAAGTCAAAATATGATGAATTTTACAAAAGAGAACTTGACGCAAAACTTTTGAAAGAAAAAATTGATATTACTTTACCCGGAAAATTTGAACGTCTCGGAAAATCACATCCGCTTACGACAACTACAAATGAAATCGTATCAATTTTTCAGAGTCTTGGTTTTTCAGTTGTTTCAAACAGTCAATCGCCCGAGGTTGAAACAGAATATTATAATTTCGACGCGCTTAATGTACCGAAAGATCACCCTGCACGCGACATGCAGGACACTTTCTACGTTAAACATGCTTCAAACGTAATTTTAAGAAGCCAGACATCAGGCGCACAAATTCACGCAATGGAAGGAAAAAATCCGCCGATTAGAATTATTGCACCGGGACGTGTTTACAGAAACGAAAACATTAACGCTCGGAAAAACAACTTTTTCCACCAGATTGAAGGGCTTTATGTGGATAAAGATGTGACTTTCGGGGATTTGAAAGGGATATTGAATGAATTCATAAGAATCTATTTTGGAGCAAGTCGCCCGACAAGATTCAGAAGCAGTTTTTTCCCGTTCACAGAACCCTCTGCGGAAATTGACGTTCAGTGTATTATGTGTGAAGGCAAAGGATGCAGAACTTGTTCAGGCACAGGCTGGCTTGAAATTCTCGGCTCCGGAATGGTAGATCCGAATGTTTTAAGGAATGTCGGAATTGATCCTGATGTTTACTCCGGATTTGCGTTCGGAATGGGCGTTGAAAGACTGGCAATGCTTAAATATGCAATTGATGACATCAGATTATTCTTTAACAATGACGAAAGATTCTTAAATCAATTTTAAAAAAGACAAAGCGGACTTTAAAAGTCCGCTTTGTCTTTTAATTACATCCATTAGGAACACAATATCCATAATTATTTCCTGCCCAATCTCTCCCTTCATTTACTAATTTGAAGCCTTTCTTACATCTAATGTATCAAGTTTTTACAACTTTTTTATTGTATCAAGTCATGTTAATTAATGTAATACATCATTTTTATTCCTATAATATAGGCTTATTATTTTTTCAAAATGGAGTTAAATCAGGTTATGAAAAAAAAGTTTGGAAAAAGGTTGAGAGAACTACGCACAGCAAAAATGCTAACACAAGAAAATGTTGCTGAATTAATTGATATTAAACCTGAAAATTACTCAAGAATTGAAAACGGACTTTCTTTTCCCAAGCCTGAAAATCTCGCTAAATTAAGCAAAGTTCTGGGGGTAGAACTTGCAGAACTTTTCCAGTTCAATGATGTCACCGACTATGACAAAATTCTTGAAGCCGTTATTGAAAAACTTCATAACGACAAAGACGCAACCATTATGACTTATAAATTTTTGAAAAGTCTCGGAAAGTTATAATTATTTAACAACTTGATTAAGCCCGTGCGGCTTGTCGACATTCCGTTTGAGTTTTTTTGCGATTTCCAGTGCCAGAAGCTGTATAACCACAACAAGACAAAAGGCTTTTACAATCAAACTTTCACAATCTATATTTATTTTAAAATCCGCACTGACTTTTTCATTGGAGTTTCCGATTATGCAAAGCAGCGGGTCATAATCTTCCTGAATTTTATTCAAATTTTTGATAGCCGTATAACTCAAATCGTCAACAGAAATATGAATCTGCGCCATTTTGTTGTTTAAAACCGCCACATGCCCGTGCATAAATTCGCCGAGAATGCTTGAATAAACATTTATATATGAAGTTTCTTTGATTTTTAAGGAGGCTTCCTTGGCTATTGCATAAGATATTCCGTCGGCCGTAACCACCAGATTTTTAAACTCTGAAAGGGGTTTTGCAATCTCTTTAATTTGTTCATGCAATAAATAAGTCTCTCTTATAAACTTTGGCAATGTTTTAAGCTGTTCAATATACGGCAGAATATCTATATTCTTTTTCAAAGCATACTTTAATACAAGTAAGGTTGAACAAAGCATCTGAGTTGTTAAAGATTTCGTTGCGGCAATACTTTTTTCTTCACCTGCCAGACAGTCGATTTTATAATCCGCAGCCTGCCAGATTGTCGAATCTTTTTTGTTTGTAATACAGAGAGTTTTCATCCCGTATTCTTTTGCTTTGTTTAGCGCTTTGTTGGTATCTGATGTTTCGCCGGATTGGGTTATAAATACATACAAAAAATCATTTCCGTGGGGCACCGCAGATTTTAAAAGAAATTCGCTTGAATAAATTGCTCCGGCTTCAATATCCGCAATATTACCGAACAAATCTGCCGCATATCGTGCGCAATGGTATGAGGAACCGCTTGCAACAAGAACAACTTTTCTGATATCTTCAGGAATTTCGAACAATATGGAATTATCTGCGCCTAAATGGGCTGAAAGAAGATTTTCGAGCACTATTGCCTGCTCGAAAATCTCTTCTTCCATACTTGATTTTTGACTTTGATTTTGGTTATTAAATATCATAAAAATTTCTTTCTTTAATCTGCTCCAATATGTGTTTGCAAATCAAATAAATTTTACGCTGATTTTTCACACCGCAAATTCTATCCGAGAATTTCTTTTAACAAATCATTTACAGCTTTCGGGTTTGCACGGCCTTTGGTTTCTTTCATAACCTGACCTACAAAGAAACCTAAAAGTTGTGTTTTTCCGCCTTTGTAAGCCTCAACCTGCTGCGGATTTGCATCAACAACTTTTTGAACAACAGCTTTTATTGCACTTTCATCAGTAATCTGGCTTAAGCCCCGCTTTTCAACGATTGAAGATGCTTTTTCTCCTGTTTTCATCATATCAATAATAATTTGTTTACCGATATTATTTGAAATAGTGTTTTTCTCAATCAAAGAAATCAATTCGGCTAAATTTTCCGGAGTTAATTTTGTATCAGTAATTTCGATATGTTCTTCTTTTAAATATGCTGCAATTTCGCCCATTATAAAGTTTACTGCAATCTTTGGAGTTGCACCGAGCTTGAGAACTTCATCAAAGAACAGAGCAAGTCCCATTTGTTCAACAATAACAGATGCGTCATATTCGCTTAAGCCGAGTCCCATATATCTTTGACGTTTTGCCTCCGGAAGTTCCGGCATTCTGTCTTTTATTTCCTGAACCCATTCACGCGAAATTTGAAGAGGCATTAAATCAGGTTCCGGGAAATATCTGTAATCATGCGCATCTTCTTTTCCGCGCATTGATTTTGTTTCTCGAGCGTTGTCATCCCACAATCTTGTTTCCTGAACGACTTCTCCGCCTTCTTCAACGATTTCTATTTGACGGTCGATTTCGTATTCGATAGCTCTTTGAAGTGCTGAAAAACTGTTTACGTTTTTAATTTCAGCACGGGTTCCGAATGTTTTGGAACCTTTCGGCATAATTGAAATGTTTGCGTCGCATCTCATTGAACCTTCTTCAAGGTTGCCGTCGCAAACGCCTATGTATCTTACAATATTACGCAACTCTTCCATATAAGCTCTTGCTTCATCAGAACTTCTCATATCAGGCTCTGATACAATTTCCAAAAGCGGTGTGCCTGCACGGTTGAGGTCAACCAGCGAATAACTGGAGCCTGCAAGACCGTCTGCACCTGCGTGAACAAGTTTACCTGCATCTTCTTCCAGATGTGCACGAGTTATACCGATTCTTTTACCTTTTATATTGATATAACCGTTTACGCATATCGGCTCGTCATATTGAGAAATCTGGTAACCTTTCGGAAGATCAGGATAAAAATACTGTTTTCTGTCGAATTTGCAGCGTTCCGGAATTTCACAGTTAAGAGCAAGTCCTGTCAGAATCCCCATATTTACGACTTCACGGTTCAAAACGGGCAGAACCCCCGGCATTCCGAGCGTAATCGGGCTGGTTTGTGAATTTGGTTCTTTTCCAAATTCAGTACCGTCCGGGGCGAATATTTTTGATTTGGTTTTTAGCTGCGCGTGAACTTCCAAACCTATTACGACTTCATACTTATCTCTTAAACTTTCCATAAATTCTCCTTATATATCGACTTTTGTTATTTGTATTTTAAGACGGCTTGATCAGCCTGAAGTTATATTACAGGTATATTTTATCACAAAAGAAACTTTTACGCTGTAAATATTATTCAGCAACAACACGGGCAGGGAAATTATTTCGCAATAAATCATTTGCCGCATTCTGCGCCTTGTCGGCACTGCTGTAGGAACCTGCCTGAAGCGTATATGAACCGTTTAAATTTTTAACAAACGCATTTACGCCGATATTTGATTCTGAAATTATTCCTTTTGCGATTTCTGCCTGCTCTGCTGAGGCATAACTGCCAACATAAACCTTATAAACCTTTGTGGAGGCAACAGGCACAGGGGCTTGAGGAATTTCAGGCTCGCTGTTTAGTGCGTGTTTCGGTGTTTGAGCCTGAGCAGGCTGTTTCGGTTGTTCTGCTTTTACTGTATTTTCATTTGGTAAAACTGTCTCTGGCTTTTGTGTTTCCAGAAGTATCGGTTCTTCTTCCTGTGCCTGAAGCTGTTCATCCTGCTGTTTTTTCTCCGGAATTTTTACTTTTTCGTCAAGTTCCGGTGAAAAAGATGAATCCGCTGCAGGTGAAACACTATTGTCCTCGGCTTGAATTTGTTTTAAGCGGTCATCAACATTACCGCGGATGATTCCTTCTTCTTCATAAACGACTTCCGGTTCATCTCCGATTGCGATATCAACGTCAGGCGACATAACTTTTGCCATCCCCAAAAAGGCAAGCAACAGTATAAAAAATGCTGAAATAAAAAGCACTAAACTCTGAAAAGGTTTGTGAGACAATCTTTTTTTATATTCTCGATAAGTTATATGTTCAGGATTCACAATCTGCTTAGGTTCATCCATTTTTATACTCCTCTTACTTTTGTACTTGCAAGAACTATATCCTCAAGTTCTTCCGAATAGTTTTTCATTATTTCGTTTGCAAATTCTTTGATATCCGTTATTTGTAAATCATTCTGCAATCCGCAGGCTTTCACCGGCGCACCTGTTGAATCTATATTTATGCCCGTATGGATTAAAATTGATGTTAATGACCTGGTCGCAATTGAAACTGTCAGCTTTTTACCGTCAACAAACAAGTCATCTCCGCTTCTTTCAACTTTTATTCCGCGGCGTTCGAGCGCCTCCTTTATTGTACAAATCAGAAGCCGTTGACGAAAAACTCCTTCAACAAGTTCAACATTAAATTGCTCTGTTATAAAACTCAGCATATTCTTACTGTATATCGGCTCATTGTTTATAACATCTTCAATATCAACCATTTCGGTAAGTTTTACTTCACATTCGCCGATAAATCCGACTATCGCATCCCCCTGAATTTTAAAATTTTTATAAATCCAATGCGGTGCAAGCTGCCAGCCTTCATATTTGATTTCTTTTTCTATAAGTTCGTATTTCATATCCTGCTTATTTTATATTTGATTAATTGATAAATAATTCTTTTACAAACCTTTTATCATTATTATACAACAAAGCCTTTTTAAGTCTCATGCAAGATTCGCATTCTCCGCAATGCCTGTCGCCGTCAAGATAACAGCTTCTTACATATTCAAGCGGCATACTGTTTTCAAGCGCCAGCTTAACTATATCATTCTTGTCCGAATTTATCAAGGGGGAAAAGACTTTCGGATGTTTGCGCGTCGAATATTCAAACTCTTTGTTTACTCTGTCTATAAATTCGGCTGTATTATCCGGAAAAGTTGCAGCTTCTTCTTTATTTGCACCGATTATAATATAGTCATAGTTTTCACCGTCCGCAAAACTTCCCGCTATATTCAAAAACAAACCGTTTCGATTGGGAACCCAGACCTTTTGGGCACTTTCTCCGGAATCTGCAAGTTGTTCTCCTGTCGGAACTGCAGCATCAGAACAAAGAGAGGTGTGAGTAACCTCTTTTAAAAAATCAAGTTTAATTAATTGATGTTTTACGTTATAGTATTTACAGAGTTTTAGAGCAGAATCTATTTCCTGTTTGGCGGATTTTTGTCCGTAATCAAATGTTAATGCAAGTTCAACGTTGTATTTTTCACGTGTTACGCCCAAACTTACAAGAGAATCTAAACCTCCGGAAAGTAAAATAATTGATTTAACCATCCAATTCCTCTTTAAACTTCTGTGCAAACGCTTCATCCGCATCAGTTTCATACTCGTCAATCAGTGAAACCGCCTCAATTTTCAAAACATCAGAATACAACGGCTCTCTTATTACTTCATCAAGAATTGCGCGGCCTCCGAGATTATAGAGCGCCACAATGGCATTCTTTTTAACTTCATCATCGTCATCCAAAAGACATCCTTTTATTGTTTCAAAAGCCTCCGGATGTTCACTCTCCATAATAGCCTCTATTGCATTAATTCTGATTTGCGGAGATTCGTCCATCAACGTCATTTTTAATGCATTAAAAACTCTTTCGTTATCGCTCAATCGCAATTTACCAAGCGCTTCAATCACGCGCTCCTTTAAAAAGGTAAATTTATCAATAATACCCTTTTTAGTCTCCAATATACTTACAAGAGGATCTACTGCGCGCATATCACCGAGCATGCCAAGCGCCGAGGCGGCCGATTCTCTTAAATAAACAGATTTTTCATTTTCATCCTTAACAACATCAATCAATGGCGCTACCGCATATTTATCGCCGATTTTGCCGAGAGCGTCAGCGCAGGCAAATCTGACTTTATAATTTTCGTCCTTATTATTCAGGCAGTATAAAAGCGGAGTAACAGCCGAGGTATCACGGTAATTGGCTATTGCTTTGGCGCACATTACGCGAACATTTATATAATTTTCTTTGTCTTTTAAATCAAGATTTTCAGTGTTTTTTAACAGAAGAATATCGACTAATACAGATAAAGTCGAATGATTTCTATAGCGATCAGCCAGTGCTATTACATTCATCAAAACTTCCGCTGATTTTGAATTGACAAGAATATAATTGTATATTTGGATAAGTTCTTCACTTGAAAACACTTCATCCAAACTTGAAATTCGGGAAAGTAATAAATCCGTATTTGAAACATCTAACAAATTATATTTTTCGGCGATTGCCTCTAAATTTAATTTGCCGTCTTCTGCCATATTTTACTCCCTTAATGTTACCCCCTGTTATTACAGAAAAATACAATAAAAACGTTTTTTTTTCAAGCTATTCACAATTTTTCATAATTTTTCCGGTTATAAAGATGCGGCTCCGTTTTAAAAAACGGAGCCGCATTTATTATAAGTTCTTATTATGGTTTTTCAAGTTTTTCATCCTGCTCTTTTTTATGTGCAAGGATTTTATCACCTAGTTTGTTTGCAATCGGTGTAACTGCAACAGGAACCAGATATCTGTAGATTAATGTAACAATCAACAAAGTTTTGCCTACATCCATACCTTTTAATCTGTTTACCAGCTTCTGGTCATGCAAATAATCCGCTGCATAATCTATTAAATCAATTTTATTTTTACCTTGAGCTTTTAGAGTCTTATTTATATCTTCTATTTTTTTACCAAGTTCTCTGTCGCCGGTGTAAAGCTCTGCATATTTTTGCGTAACCTTGCGCCATTTATTGAACAAAGAACCATCAACCAGATATGCGCCGGCGGTTGAAACACCGAATGTAAGCGCATGGTTTAAGGCAAGAACTTTTTTTCTGTCCTTATCCATTTGTTTTTCCGGTAAATTTAATGTTTTGTAAATATACATTCCGGTTCCGGTTGCGGCACCGAGTGTCATAATATGGTTCGCTATATATTTGCTGTCTTTTGTTTTTTCAGCAAAACTTGCAACAGCACTTGAACTCATCAATTTGCCGAAAATATTTTTAGCAATCCAATCAGTAGTTTTATCATATGCATCCACCAACGGCTGCATAAATTTTGATTTTGAAACCGCTGCATCTGCCATTGCCTGACCGGCGTCTATTATTGCATCCGCTGCTGCCGTGAATGCAGGTTGTGATTTTAATTTGTTATTGTTTTTTTGAGGTGCGTAATAATTTTGATTATATTTTTGGGTATTTAGTGTAATCTGCATTACTTAACACCCCCTTTCACTGCGTTGAAAGCCTGACTTGCCGGTGCCGCATTTGGGATTTGTACATTGTTTGTATTATCGGCCACAACATTTTCCTTTTCTTTTTTAACGTCTTTTTTAGGATCAATGCCGAAAACATATTTTAAAATCGGCGGGATTAAAGCAATGGTGATAAATGATCTCGGAATTCCGATAATAATATCCGGTCCCATTTTCATTAATTTTTCCACATTTCTATACTTTGCAGTTTTATTTAATCCTTTAGCTGTTAAATCACCCAAATATTTTTCAGCGCCTTTGCCTAAAAATTTAGCAGGGTCATTACTGATTTTCTTCATCGCATTGTCAAACGGCTTCATTACAGCAGATGAGAAAATAAAACCGATAACACCTGATGATACGGCATGGGCTGCTGCATTGAGTTTATCTTTTTTACTTTTGCCGTCTTTATCAGGCAAAGCCATAATTGTTGCCGGTCTCAACATACCTGCAAGAACCAGAGAGAAAAATGCATTACATGGAATCGGATTAGCATGAGCATAATCCAGAAGTTTTCCAAATGTATTACTTGAGAGGATTTTTTCGCCAAGTGTTTTGTTTAAAAGTTTAGCGGCAGTCTCACTTGTTGCTTGTGGCAGACTACCGCTAAAATTCACATTATATCCTCTTGTATTTTTTTTGTCACACATTTCCGCATAATTTCGCTCCTTGAAAGCCTGCGGGTCTTTTGTGACCGCCGTCCCCCCTGAATAATAGGGGTTATTGTAGTTGAGTAAATTAATTTTCATGTTCCACCAATTTTTTGAGTAATGTCTTGTACATTTATATTAAATCAAAGAAAAATATTTTTTGCCATGTGATTTAAAAAAGTTTACAATTATTTTAGGGTGTTTATATAAATATTGCTCTAATTCAATAACTGCAACAATTCCATTAAAAATTTAGCTTAACAATTAGTGTTAGATTTACACTTTATATATTCTACATATCTAATGCAAGATCCAACGTCGGAGCTTTTGCAACAATTGCACTTGACGAAATAATATCAACACCGGTTGACGCAATTTCGTTGACTGTTGAAAGTTTCACATTGCCGCTTGCTTCAACGACTGCTCTTCCATTTATAAATTCAACCGCTTTTTTCATATTATCCACACTCATATTGTCAAGCATAATAATATCAGCATTCACGGAAACGGCTTCTTTCACCTGCTCAAGAGTATCGCATTCCACCTCAATTTTGTGCGCATGTGAAATATTTTTGCGCAGTTTTTCAACAGCTTTTGTAATTGAACCTGCCAGACGAATATGATTGTCTTTAATCATGGCGCAATCAGAAAGATTGAATCTGTGTAGGGCACCGCCGCCTGTTTTGACTGCATATTTTTCAAACATTCTGAAATTAGGGGTTGTTTTTCTTGTATCAACAATTTTTGCCCGAAACGGTGCAATTGCCTCCTGATATTTGTTTGTTTCCGTTGCAATCCCGCTCATACGCTGAATATAATTTAATGCCAGACGTT
Source organism: Candidatus Gastranaerophilales bacterium (assembly GCA_944325585.1). GTDB lineage: Bacteria > Cyanobacteriota > Vampirovibrionia > Gastranaerophilales > Gastranaerophilaceae > Scatenecus. The sequence goes on along the minus strand of CALVAS010000021.1, from coordinate 4,828 downwards.
CACCCATCAAAAGTTCCTTTGCAGGCCCCTTCAATGTTGCAATTCTGTCGCCTTTTTTTATTACATCTCCGTCTTTATAATGAAAATCGATTTTTATATCAGAGGAAAGCATTTTATAAACCGTTTTAAAAACTTCGCATCCGCATAAAATACCATCTTCTCTGGTATTTAAAAAACCTTCCAGCTTATCATCGTCTTCTGCAATATTTTCGGTTGTGATGTCGCCATAACCGATATCTTCAATTAAAGCTGATTTTACGTGCTCTTCCATCAAAAGTTTATTTAACAATTCATTCTCCTTATTAATTAATTATATAAAGAATCTTCCGCTCTTTCGCTGTTTAATGATTTTTTTATGTCATAAAGCGAAGTTTTTGTCAAAATACTGTGCCTGCTTTTTTCATCTGTTTGCAAATAATCAGTTCTAAAATGCGCACCGCGTGATTCTCTTCTTCTCAAGGCTGAAATTATCACCATTTCTGCAACCGCAAGCATGTTTCTGAATTCATATTCTGATTTTGAAATGCATTTTGCAGTTCTATGGAAATTCATTTTTAAATTATCGACAGCATCCAGCGCGTTCTTAAGAGTTTCTTCGCTTCTGAAAATACCTGCGCCCTGCCACATTATATTCTTAAGAGATTTTTTCATTTCAGTTACATCAATCTCTTCAAGATATATTTCATCAGAGTATTTCTCTATAATATCTTTTATACAAACGTCTATTTGTTTTGGCGGATTCAACTCTTTTGTTTTAAGGAAATTTGCAACCTCATAGGCGCAAACAACACATTCAAGAAGCGAATTACTTGCAAGACGGTTTCCGCCATGAAGACCGGTTGAAGCGGCTTCTCCAATTGCATAAAGCCCGCGGATTGAAGTTTCGCCCTCTATATTGGTTTTAATCCCGCCCATCATATAATGAGCCGCAGGCGCAACAGGTATAAAATCTTTTGAGATGTCTATTCCGTTTTCAAGGCATTTCTTTGAAATATTCGGGAATCTTTTTGCAAGTTTATCACTGTCAATACATGTTGCATTCAAATAAACATTATCCGCTTTTTGTGAAAGCATTTCGTTGTAATTTGCACGTGTCACAATATCACGCGGAGCAAGTTCTCGTTTTTCATGATACTTATGCATAAATTCAATACCGTCTGAGTCTACGAGTTTGGCACCTTCGCCTCTTACGGCTTCCGATATCAAAAATCTGTTTTCATCGCCGTCAATTGCAAGGGCTGTCGGATGGAATTGAACGAATTCCATATCCTGCATAACAGCTCCCGCAAAATACGCAAGAGCCATACCGTCTCCGGTTGCTCCCGACGGATTGGTGGTATATTTGTACAGCTGACCGATTCCGCCCGTTGCAAGAACAACAGCAGATGAATAAATTACCTCATATTCCTGAGTAATATCATTAAATACAATGACACCTTTACACTCATTTGCCATGTTTACAAGAAGTTCTACAGCAACAGTATCTTCGTAAATATCAATATTGGCATTTTCACTTACTTTTTTAGCAAGAGCTTCTTCAATCATTCTGCCGGTTGCGTCCCCGCCCGAATGGAGAACTCTTCTTACGCTATGTGCGGCTTCAAGAGTAAATGTGAAATTATTATTTTCATCCCTGTCAAATTCAACCCCGAAATTCAGTAAATCTTTTATGACTTTATCGGAATTTTCTGAAATAAATTTTACTGTATTAAGTTCGCTCAGTCCTGCGCCGGCTTTTATCGTGTCGCTTATATGAGAAGATGTGGAATCTTTTTTGTTTTCTTTAAGAACACCTACCATTCCTCCTTGCGCGTAACGTGAATTGCTTTCGCCGAGTTTGGACTTTGTTATCAATAAAATTCCGTCCGCCAAATGTGTCTGCTGTTCAAGTTTCAAAGCCGCATACATTCCTGCAATGCCGCTTCCTATTATTATAGCCGAGTATTTAGAATATTTCATAATTATATCCCTTTTTGTATCCTTAATATTGTAACTTAAACCGAAAAATTTTTCCAGATTAGAAAAATAAATTTTTTATTAAGAATTCTGATTTTAAAGTTGATATGACATCAAATTTTATTTAAAAAGCAACTCTTGGCAATATAAACTTAAGAAATTTTTATGCGGCTGATTAAAAACATGACTATAGAATTTTAAATGATAATGCAGAGAAATATATTTAAAATTGGAGGAGATATGACAAATTCAATAATACGAATTCTGCTAGTTGAAGATCAAAAATTAATGCGCGTCGGATTGAAATCTCTTTTTGAAGAACATAAAGAACTGGAGATTGTATCGGAAGCTCAGAGCGGAAAAGAAGCAATTGAAATGTATAAAACAATTCATCCAGATATAACTTTAATGGACATAGGGCTTCCGGATATGAGCGGAATTGATGCGACAAAAAAAATTCTGGAAATTGATTCAAAGGCAAAAGTAATTATATTAACGTCACATCTTTCCGAGGGCGAAGTAATTGATGCGCTTCATGCCGGTGCCTGCGCGTATGTAATGAAAGATATAAACACGGAAATTTTAAAAATGATTATCAAAACAATTAAAGACGGCGCAATGTGGCTTGACCCGCAGGCAGTTCCCATATTAAGAGAGAAAAACTGCGGGGTTATTCCGCCAAGACAAATGTCCAGAGCAATGTTTAAGGAACAGCATGCAAATCTTACTCAAAGAGAATATGAAGTTCTCAAACTGGTTGTTGACGGCAAGTCTAACAACGAAATCGCAAAGATTCTGACAATCAGCGAACACACGGCAAAAGCGCATGTTTGCAATATTATTCAAAAACTTGTTGTTGATGACAGAACTCAGGCGGCTGTTAAGGCATTAAAAGAGGGGCTTGTGTAAATATTAACAAAAGTAACAATAAAACCTTTTTGGCTTAAGAAATTTCAAAAACCAACCGTATTTTATTGTGTAGAAAGGTTTTATTATGCTTGACAAGGATATTGATGATTTTTTAAAAGAACTTGCCGTTTCCAAAATCTGGTCTGATGATTTTGCAAGTGCTATAGAAACAGAAGATGATTTGGAAATCTTGAAAGCAGCCGCAAATCTCAAGGATAAAAACGGCAACAGATTATATGACAACTTTCAGCTTTTTCAGATTTTGGGCGATGACAAAAATATGAAAATTATGCTGGCTGAACAATTTCTGCAAAACAATCCAGAATTTTCGGGAAACAATTATACAACACCGGATATTGATTATATTATCAAAAACCAATTGTCGGAAACTGACATTGATTTCTGGATGCAAAAAGATGACAAGAGTAATATTATCTAAAACTTCAATTTTTTTATAAATTTTAAATAATCAGGGATGTAATTTTTATTTATGCCCTTGAGGGGTTTTGTATTATTTATTTTAGTCTTGTCAGTCTGCCGGTATAATGTCAAAAACACAATTTCCGGGGGATTTAAGAATCTAAACCCGCTTGTTGTTGCAATTCCGCCCGAAACATACAGATGCTTATTGTTTTCGACAATATAGCCTTTTCTGAATCGCTGTCCGTAATTTGACGGAATAAACGGGGCTCCCAGAAAAGGAATTATGACTTCCCCGCCGTGTGTATGTCCGCTTAGGGTCAGCGTTACGTTTGACGGAATCTCGGGAAGCACATCAGGATTATGCGATAAAACTATTATCGGGATATCTTTTGAAGGTCTTTGCTCTATAACTTTTTGAGGCGAAAATTTTGAGTGCCATAAATCCTCAAATCCGACAATTTCTACAGGTTGTCCGTTTACATAAATAAACCTGCTCTGATTTGCCAGAAGCGGAATGTCTGCATTTTTGAAAAGACTTCTCACAATACCCGCCGGCTGATAATCATGGTTTCCTAATATCGCAAAAACACCATATTTTGCTTTAAATTGATTTAATTTGTTTGCTATATCTTCGGTATTTATTTTTGAATCGGTGATGGCAAGAGCATCCAAATCTCCGGCTAGAATGATTAAATCAGGATTTTTTTCATTAACCTTTTTAATTACGGTATCTAACTTTCCTAAATTCACAAATTGGCTGCCTATATGTAAATCAGCAACAAGAGCGATTTTGAAACCGTCCAGCTTTTTATTCCAATTGGGAACATACAAGACCTTATTGCGGGTTATTAACAAATTGGGTTCTATAAACGCCGAGTCAAGAAAAAATGCAGCAGCAACAATCGTAAATATTATAATTATGATAAAGATTTTTTTCGCCATAAAATTAGTTTTCTAAAATTTTTAAAAATTTACTTCTTAGCTCGGATTTTTTTTGCAGAGGTACATAATTTGTAAATATATTTACGATATTTTTCAAGAGAATCCCAAATATGTCTGTTGTCGTCAACAGAAAGCTCCCCGCAATCAATTACATCCATATGACGTTTTATTTCTTTAAACTTTGCTTCCAGCTTTTTATATAACTCCTTTGGTATTGCAGCCTTTGACATCAAAAACATTGTGGATAACAAATCCATATACACATGGAACAAAATTTCTATCGCAAGTGAATCCTTTTTTATATCAAGCGGACAGCCGGCGATTTCACTGTATTTTGTTAGAATATATCCGGCAAGTTCTAAAGCAGAATTACCTTTATTATTATTCAAAAAATCAAACAAATAATCATCACAGACAATTCTTGCCCACTTGTCGCTGAATCGGATTGAAATATTATGAAAACCTTTGTCCAAAACTTCTGATGCTAGCATACAAAACTCCTTTTTCTTTTTTAACGATATTGTAAAAGAACACATGGTTTGATTTCTTGTTACAGATGGTTTGATTATTTTGGGCAACATAAATTTAAAATATTAAA
>CALVAS010000020.1 GCA_944325585.1 Candidatus Gastranaerophilales bacterium | reverse complement strand
AAATTAACCAATCCTATAACAAGATTTGACGGCTGGCAGTCTCTCGGGGCTGTCAAAAGACCGGTTGACACAAGAACGGCAGAAGAATTGAAAAGTTCAATCGAACTCTGGGCAAAATCAAATCCGGAAGTTAAAGAGTTTCTTCCGCATCTAAAGGAAATGAACCCCAAACATCTCGGGCTTGTTGCGGATACAATTGAACTTGCAAACAAAAAATCAATGCTGCCTGCTGATTTAAATCTTAAAAGTATGACAAGTAAAGGTAAAAGCCTTCTTGGTGTTTTGCTTGATATTTTTCCGAGAGCTTCAAAGCAAAATCCGAACGCAATGGATTTTGCACAGGAAGTTATTAACAATACAGACTCTATTACCTCAAAATATTTTCTCTGGCAGACAACAGGCGGAGTTTTGGAAAATAAAAAGGCCGCTGAACATTTTAAAGCCGCAAAACCGCTTGTCGAACTTTTTGCAAAAGAAACTCTGAATCCTCCGAATCCGCTTTCTTTTGAAAATCAGGGCAATTTTATGTTTCTTATCCGAAATGTAATTAACGAAGACGCTGATCCTAAAAAAGTCTCTCTGATAAAAGAAATTTTTGAAAAAATTGATAACAAAGGCTTCTTATCAGTATGGGATTTTGTATCAAGCAAAGCTCCGATTGAAAAAATCAATGATAATCTTAAAACTTTAGGCGAAGCTGCAAATTTATTTAATAAAAACGGCAAACTTCTTGATGCGGGTGAATATTTAACCCAAAATACAAATTTATACTAATTCTCTTTCTTTAACGGCAGAGTTTTCAACAGGTAAGGCAAAATAGAATTTTGAACCTTTATTAAGTTCACTTTCGCACCAGATTGCGCCTTTATGTGCGTCCAGAAGCTGTTTGGCTATAGGAAGCCCCAGACCTGAGCCGCCGACCTTTCTTGAGAGTGAATTTTCAATCTGGGCAAATTTGTCAAAAACATGCAAAAGCTCGTTTTCGTCAATTCCGATACCTTCATCTTCAACAGAGACGACGATATAATCCCCTTTTAATCTTTTCATATCATCTGCAAAACACGGATGATATTTAAGCTCTTCCGAATTTTTTAAGTCGGAGCGGATTGTAATTTTTTTGCCTTCCGGAGTAAATTTAATCGCATTTGACAGAAGGTTTGTCAACACCTGCTCCAGCCTTTGTGAATCCGCGGAAATCTCCGGCAAATCAGTTTTTTCGTCAGTTACAATCGTAAGAGATTTTTCCTTTGCCAATTCTGAAAGCGCAGATTTGACATAATCAATAACTGTATGAATTTCAACGGGTTTAAAGTGAAAATCCATTTTTCCGGCTTCAATTTTCGAAATGTCCAGAAGATCATTGATAATTCCGGAAAGCCGTGTTACATTTTGCTTTGCCATTGTAAGGAATTTTTCAGCAGAAGCCGTCTTTTCCCCGCATCTTCCGCTCAAAAGTATGTCAATTGAGTTTTTGATAGAGGTTAACGGTGTTCTCAGTTCATGCGATACAATAGAAATAAATTCGGATTTTAACTTTTCCAGTTTTTCCAATTTTTTGTTGGTTTCAATTATTTCCTGATATAAAGTCGCACTTTTTAGCGGCAGTGAAACCTGCTGGGCAATCGTTTGAAAACATTTGGCGTCTTCTGATGTAAAATGGTTTTCTTTGAAAATCTCAATGCAGCCGTAGAAGTTTTCTCCGAGTGCAATCGGTGCAAACATATTGTCAAACTGAAACAGTGTAAAATTGAATTTGTTAGCCGGATATTTTACGTATTTTATGACTTTTAGATTGTTCTCATCAACTTCATACGGAGTTTTTTCTGCGTTTTTAAAAAGAGATTTATAATTAAGTACCGTTCTTAACTTGATTGCATCTAAAAGTTCGTCAGATATTTCATAAAGCGAATTCAGAATCAAAACCGGTGTTTCGCCCATGCAAAAAGACAATGTGCAGGTGAGAGAAAAACTTAAAGATTTATCAAGCCCTTCAATCATATATTCAATAAGTTTTTCTTTGTCCAGAGTGCCTGCAAACTGTGAACTGGTATTATAAAGCGTGTTCAGCCGGTACAAACTGTCAGCCAGATCCTTGTTTGTGTTTGCAAGTTTATGTAAAGACTTTTGCATTCTTAAATTGATAGTCAAAGTCGACAAAATCAGATTGTCGTCAAAATCTTTTGTAATTATTGCACTTATTGATTTCAAAAGCTCTTTATCAATTTCCGCGGACTCCGTTAGCAGAATAATAACCCTGTTTTCAGAAGCAGATTTAATATTTTTTAAAAGGTTCTTCGGATTTAAAGTTTTAATTTCGTTGTCAAGCAGAATAAGGTCAAATTTTTCGCCGTTTAATATTTCTTCAATTATTGAAATGTCTGACGACGCACCAAAAGTAAAGGAATTTTTATAACACAATCCCTCATATCTTTTAATCACATCTTCCCTATCAGAAACAAGAAATATTTTAATCATATCTTCATGGTAGCAGTAAATCAGTATATTGCAAATTTTTGAAGTCTTGTTCATATTTGCTCCCGCGCCGCCGCAGGCGGCGCGGGGTGTGTTATTCAAGTCTTTCCGATAAAAATGTATAACTTAATATTAATTTTTGTAAATTCAGAATGCAAAAATCCCAAAAACATTAAAGAATCCGAAAAATATGTCCGTATATTTCGATAAGAATATATAGGAAAGGTCAGTTATGGGACTGTCAGCATCACAAGCAAGATTATTAAGCATAACTTCGCGGTTGTCAGATAACGAACTTCGTTCACAGACAATAACAACTGCGAAAATGCATCTTTCAAACCGCACAACGGAAGCCAGTGCGGCATATATGGATGCCTTAAGCTCCACTAACCTTTTATTTACAACTTACGACAGTGCAGGAAACAAAGTTACTGAAAAACTAACCGGTACTTCATTAAGCCAGTACGGCGAATTGAAAAATCAGTACGGTTTAATAAATCAAAACGGACAGATTCTTGTAAGCGAGCTTGATGCAACGAATTACGAGAACAGTGCGAATTTGCAGGAATTTTTGGATAAATACGGAGTATTGCAGCCGGAAGGCGAAGGTGATTTCGTTCAGGTTGTCAATCCGGATTACGAAGTTGCCTGGGAAGAATATGATAAGGTTTACGGCGAATGGAAAGAAAAGGAGCCGAATAAATCCGACGAAAAATACTGGGATGAACAATCCAGTTACGACAACGAATTGTATAGAAAATTCAGAGCTGCATCACAGTCCTGTTATAATAACGCACTGGGTGGTTCTTCAGGTTGTTACCTGCACGTGCTTGCGCACCTTATTGATTTAGAGTGCGATGGACAAAACGCGAAGGATGGGGCTTATCCAAAAACTTATGAAAGTACACTCGACGGACAAATAACAATTACCAGCAGTCATATTGACGGTTCTGCAATAAACGGAGCAGGTATGAGTGATGATATGGTGCCTGTATCAGAAGCTGTATGTGATACTGAAAAAATCATTTATGCTGCTGAAAATGAAGAAATGAAACAGAGACTTCTTGAGATTTGGAATGACCCGAATAAGACGCAGGATGAAAAAAATAATGAACTCTTAATGAATAACTATTATATAGATGAAGCCGGTAATGCGCAATTAAAAACATTAAAACAAAAATGTATTGATATGTTTTATGTTTTATCAAATTACAGAGATATGGGGATTGACTATGATTCTGTATTGATTCCTCTGCTTCAAACTTTCCAACAAGATATGGAACAGGCATTTACCGAAAGAGTATTTAACGAAGATTTGTATAACGAAGATTACGAAGCATGGCTTGAACAAGAGCCGGAAGAACCTGATGTGCCGTATTATGTAGAAGAAGAAGTGCGGCAAATTATAGACAAAGATAAAGGCCAATGGTATATAAATCTGTGGCACCGCATGAACGGAGAAAGTGATGTAAAAGTCGGAACGGAAGACGAGGAGGGCAACCTTGTAGAAGGCGGCAAAACAGAGAGCGGACTTCCGATGTACAAAGTTCTGGAAGACGGATTGATGAACAGTTCCGAATGGCTTCAATCAGCTCTAAATAACGGCACAATAACATTAGAAAGAGTAGATTTTACAGATCCGACGGAAGAAGGCACCGGTCTTGCAGATTGTACATGGACATCAATAATCTGGACAAGTTCATCCGACATAACCGAAGAAGAGAACGAAGCAGCAATAACGGCAGCCGAGGTTCAATATGAGCAAGCCTTGCGCGATATAGAGGCAAAAGACAAGCAATATGACAATCAGTTAAAGATTCTTGATACCGAACACAATGCACTTCAAACCGAATATGACAGTGTTAAAAGTGTAATTGAAAAGACGATAGAACGGAACTTGAAGCTGTATTCATAAAGGCGCAGCCGCAGGCTACGCCGGATCAGGCGCCCGCGCCGCGGGCGCCTGAATAAAAAAATAAGTGAAGTGTAATATAAGGAGAAACCGATGGACAAATTTAAAATAAGTCAATTAAGAGACTATTTCTTAAAGACTAATGATACAAATGTCAGTTTTAAGGATTTGTCAAAGGAAGATTTGTTAGGGCTTGCCATAATGTCAATTTTTGATAAAAAAGGTGAGACTATTTCCGGTGAAAAATATTCATACGAGCGCCCGGACGGAATTATTGACGAAAATGAGTTTAATATTACGCGCAAAGAATATGAAAAAGCAATAAAACAGATTTATAAACAATTGAAAAAAGAGACGGATAATGAGATTTCAGCCGTAAAGATGCCATCATATGATGATTTGCAGGCAATGATGGAAAATGATAAAAAGGTTGATATAAATGAAATAAAACTCTTTGCCTCAAAAGGCGTAATCAAAAAAGAAAGTGCCGAAAAGCCCGAACCTGTTTTAGTTCCTGCTAAAACGGGCACTAACGAATTGTCATATGATGAAAAAATGGCATTTATAGATAATGCAATGATTAATCATGAAACGGAAGTTTACAGAATTTTGGATGCAATTGAGGCGGCTGAAGCTAACGGAACAACTGCATTCAATTTTACCGGGCTTACTGATGAGGTGCAGAATACTATTGACGAATTTGAGCCGGATAATGATGCCGCATTCAATCTTCAGGACGGATTAGACGGCAAGCAGTTTAATGAAAACGGTCAAATGATAACCAGAATCAATAACCATGCCGGATTTTACGAAAAATACAAATATGACAATCCGGAAACCCAAGAATATTCCGAAATGATGAGATATAAAGGCAACGGTTATAAAGCCGAGTACTGGCGCCGTGAAACCTTAACAGACCGTGACGGCAAAACATTTGAGGGTAAAGTTCAATATATTTTGGACGAAAAAGAAAATGTATATAAAATAGTTCTTCCTCCAAATGCACAGCCAATCCAATTAATTACGGACTTTAACGATTTTATGCTTTATGACAGAGTTATGAGGTATGATCAGGATATATACAAAACCGGTGAATAATGGTTATCTTGGTTTACGATTTTTCGGATTTCGTTTAGGTGTATTTTGCGGTTTTCTCGGCTGGTGCGAGTGCGCGTATGATGTCTGAACACGTTTTACGCTGTAAACGTCCGGAATTGACTGAATACTGTTGATAACTTTTTTTAACGTATCAATATTGTTTAATTCCATACCGAGTTCAATAATTCCGATTTTGTTATTTTTGGACTTGACATTTGCGTAGTTAATGTTGGTATTGTTGTCTGAAACAGCAGCAATAATATCTTTTAACAGCCCCATTTTTTCAGCGGTTTCAATTCTTATTGTCGTGCTGTAAGTTTTTGTTGTGTGATCTCCCGACCAGTGAATATCCATCATTCTTTCGGGCGGCACATTTTCAAGCGTTTTGCAGTCTATTCGGTGAACGGATACACCTTTAGAACGGGTTACAACGCCTACAATCGGTTCTCCGGGGATAGGTGAACAGCAGCGCGCAAACGAATACATCAAACCTTCCAGACCGACAATATCCTTTTCTGATTTTTTGCGTCTGCTTGTGTGGAAAGAATTTTCTATATTTTTCTTTTCAGGTTTTTTGAGTTTATTTATAATTTTATTTAAAGTCGTTTCTCCGTACCCTAAAGCCGCAAACAAATCATCTGCTGATTGATAATTCATTGTAACCGCAACTTTATCAAATTCACCGGATTTTACATACTCGTCAAAAACTGCTTTTGTAAGTTCGTGTTCAAGATTTGCTTTTCCGACTTCAATATGATCTTCGCGATTATTCTTCTTAAACCATTGTTTAATTTTTGAAGAGGCCTGTTTTGTTACGACAAAATTAAGCCAGTCAAGCCGCGGTGCCTGAGTTTTAGAGGTTAAAATCTCAACAATGTCGCCGTTGTTTAATTTAGTATCAAGCTGTGCAATCCGTCCGTTAATAAGAGCCCCAACTGTTCTGTGGCCTACATCCGAGTGGATTCTGTAGGCAAAATCAACGGGTGTCGCGTTTATCGGCAAATCCAAAACGTCTCCGTTCGGAGTGAATGCAAAAACCTGATCGGAAAATAAATCTAATTTAACAGAATTTACATAATCCTGAGCATTTGTAACGTCTTTGTCATACTCTGCCATTTTTCTCATCCAGCTGAATTGTAAATCTGCCGGATTGTTAGCTTTTTGAGAACCTTTTTCTTTGTAGCGCCAGTGTGCAGCAACCCCGTATTCTGCGACTTCATGCATTTCCCAAGTTCTTATTTGCACTTCCAGCGGTTTGGAACGAGGGCCGATGACCGAGGTGTGAAGCGATTGGTACATGTTGCCTTTTGGCATCGCAATGTAATCTTTAAATCTGCCGGGAATCGGCTTAAATTGAGAGTGAATAAGTCCGAGAACTTCATAGCATTCTTTTTCAGTGTCAACGATTACGCGGACTGCCGTAATGTCGTATAAATCATGAAATGCAATGTTGAGACGCTTCATTTTGCTGTAAATACTGTAATAATGCTTTGCGCGTCCTGTAATTTGAGCATTAATTCCGCTTTTTTTAACGTCCTGCGAAATTTTGTCAATCAGAAGCTGTACAGTCATTTCGCGCTCGGCTTTTGTTTGCGAAACAAGCTGTGCAATTTCAAAATATTTATCAGGCTCAAGATATCTTAAAGATAAATCCTCCAATTCGGCCTTAATTCTTCCGATACCGAGACGGTTTGCAAGAGGTGCAAAAATGTCCAGAGTTTCGCGTGCAATTTTCTGCTGTTTTGGTGCCGCCATAAAGTTTAGTGTTCTCATATTATGAAGGCGGTCGGCGAGTTTAAGAAAAATTATTCTTATATCGTTCGCCATTGCAATAAAAAGCCGTCTGAAATTTTCCGCCTGACGTTCTTCTTTTGATTTAAACTGAAGTTTGCCGAGTTTTGTAACCCCCTGAACAAGATTCAAAACATCTTCTCCGAAAAGTTCTTTAATCTCTTCCGGTTTTGTATCAGTATCTTCAAGAATATCGTGCAAAAAAGCCGCCATAAGCGTGTGCGTGTCAACTTTTAAATCAACAAGAATCTTTGCAACTTCAACAGGGTGAATGATATAGGGCTCCTCGGAAATTCTGTATTGCCCTTCATGAAGTTTTTTGGCAAAAAGATATGCCTTTTCAATTTGATTTATATCTTCTTCGTCTCTGTTTTGCGCAATTAATTTTTCTTTTATTTCATCGAATAGCGGTTTTTCAGACATGATATAATCATAATACAGATTTTATTTCGATTTTTCAAGTAAAATCAACGAATTTCATCCGTTTGTGTTAGTATGAAAGCAGGTTATGTTTATGCTGAAAGAAACTAAAGAAGGATATCTTTTAAATTTAAAAATTTCTCCCAATGCATCAAAAAATGAAATTTTGAAAACAGATGAGGGGATAAAAGTGAAAATTACGGCCCAGCCTGTTGACGGCAAAGCAAACAAGGCTCTTTGTGAATATCTGTCCAAATTTTTTAAAATTTCCAAAACATCTTTTGCAATTGTAAAAGGTGAGACTTCTAAAGAAAAGACGGTTTTAATAAAGTGCAAAAATGAAGAAAAGTTACAAAAATTAAAGGAATTTTTAAATTCTGGCAACTAATTTTTTTCACAATCATTAAAACGGTATAAATGTACAACCCCAAAGGAGAAAATTATGCAAGTTAACGGAATTAATTCAAATTATTACGGCAGCCGTCCTGTTTTCAAGGCAAGAGTACCGCAGGATATTCAAAATACGGTTCTTCTTGAAGCAGTGGAATTGGGAACTGAAGGCTTAAACAGGGCAAAAGCGCAGATTGCAAAAGTTCAATCCTGGGGCAGGCCCGATTCAAACTTGGAGTTGGCTTTTGATACTCCAAGGGGACGATTGCTTCTTGGAATGAGTAATTTTAATATTTCCAAATATTATGGAGCAAGTTTAGGCAGAGATTGCGACAATTTTGTTGATGCTTTTATGGATTTGCAGGAAAAAGATATTCTGAAAGCAGAGAACAAAATTGCGGAAGAAGTTGAAATTTGTAAAAATGACCTTATCCAAAAGGCTAATTTAAGCAAGAAACTTTCAAAAAAGATTACAGGCGTTGAAAGCCCGTCTGAAAAACAGTTAAGAGCTGCTGTTGACAAATTGTCGGAAGATGAAATGATTGAGCTTCGCTTTAATTTGGATGAAAAATCAAAATCCTGGGATGATAATCTTCTGGATTTTGAGTGGTAGATATTGAAATTTAATTTGGTTCCTGCTAGAGTTATAACAAAGGAAAAATTAATGAAGATTACACTTGATTTAAAATTGCATCATAACCATCATCATAGCGACCTGAGAAGGGCTGTGAATTGGTGACTGCTGCTCAAATGTTTTAAATCAATTCAATTCTAAATAAGAAAATAGCCTTTCTCAGGAGACAGCGAGCACGGGAAAGGTTATTTTTTTGCTCCGGTTTCGGAGCGCAAAAGTTAGAATTGGAGAAAAGAAATAAAATGGCAATTACAAATATAATTTCGGCAATCGGCAATAACAGCAGTGTTTACCCCTTAATACTGAGAGACTGCGGAGTTGAAATTCCGTCAAAAGTTTACCTTGCATATCAGGAAAATAAGAGTGATGAAAATGTTGCGTTTCTGGCAACAAGGGAAAGAATTATTGATGAATATGCAACATCAGCGGTCTGGTTGGGCGGAATCCCTTTTATTGAAAAACTTTTTAATAAGTTTGTTATAAAAAGTAAAGGGTTCAATCCGGATGTTAATCTGAAATTGTTTAAAGAAAGCGATTGTCAGGGCATTGATTATAATATCAAATTTTTTGAGAATAAAATAAAAAAAGGCGAAATATCAGAAAATCTCATAAATGAGATTAAAACCGCGGTTGAGGATTTAAAGAAGGTAAAAAATAATAAAGGTGTTTATGAAAAACTTTTATCCGCGAAATTCTCGGCAGCAACTGTTATTCCTGTTGCCTTAATGGGGTTTGTTATACCGAAACTGGTTTTCGGGCTGACTGCAAAAACTAAGGCAGCGCAGCAAGAAGCAAAAAATAAACAGAAAAATCAGCCTCAGAATGTATCTAAAACTTCAAATACATCATTTACTGCTTTAAAAAACGATGTGTTTGAACCATTAAGATTGGAAAACGGCAAAAGTCCGTCATTTACCGGTAATTTTTCTTCAATTGCGGCTAATTTCACAACTTATCAGAAAATGGCTGCAATTGACGGAGGTTATGCTGTTGGCCGCGTTGTTACCTCAAGAAAGAAAAACGAAGCGGTTGATTTAGGGTTCAAAATGCTGGGTATGATGTTTTTAAATTACGTTGCGCCTAAATATATAGAAAAAATTCTGGATACGGCTGCAAATAAAGCCTTCAATCTTGATGTTAAGCTGGATCCGCTTATGCTTGGAGATAAAGAGTTTTTAAAACAAATTTCTGAGAAAACTTTGAAATTACCGGAAAAAGATGACGGGATTTCTCTTTTAAAATTTATTGACGAAAATCCGAATGAGCTGTTTACGAAATATGCTGCGCAATTCGGTAAAGTTAAAATGATTTTTGAAGATAAAAAATTAAAAAGAAACGGCATCAGAGACCCTAGAGCTTATGTGAATATTGAAGAACTGGTAAAATTTAAAAAGTCAATTGAAGATTTTTCAAAGGCAGCATTATCTGATACTGTAAAAAATGCGGATTGCAAACTTGTTGCGGAACACGTTGAAAAATTCGCGCGAAAAGCAAAAGCAGTCAAGTCTTTGAATATTTTGACAAATGTCGGATTAAGCAGCTTTTTGCTGGCGTATTGTCTTCCAAAAGTTCAGTATGCCTTCCGTGAATGGTTTACTGGCTCAAAGCTGGAGCCGGGAATTGTTGATTAAAAATATTTCGGGTCAGCAAATTTCATATAAAAAAGCGGGTTTTAAACCCCGCTTTTGTTTTGTGAAGTATGAAAGGAATTTTTAAACACATGCAACTTCTTTGTTTGAGGCGCTGCCGGCAACAACATTGTCAAATCTGTGAACATCATTTAAATAGGTATTTTTGATTTCTCTTAAATCTCTAGCCATTAATGTTCTCGGAGCGTTTTCCGCAAGAGAATGGTTTCTCAATAAATATGACGGATGGAATATTGTCATTGCAGGATATTCAACCCCGTCAACCGTAATTGTCATCCACTGTCCTCTGATTTTAGAAATTGTTGTCTTTTTGTCAAGTTCAACAAATGATTTCAAAGCAGTTGCTCCGCAAAGAATAATTGCACGCGGTTTGATAACGTCTATTTGTGCATTTAAAAATTTGCGGCATGCTGCTTTTTCTTCATCCGTCGGAACTCTGTTTTCAGGCGGTCTGCATTTAACCGTATTAGTTATATAAATATCTTCTTCTCTGGAGATTCCCGCATTTGCCAAAAATTCATCCAAAAGCTGTCCTGCACGTCCAACAAACGGCATGCCGCTTTCATCTTCCATTTCTCCGGGTGCTTCGCCGATAAAAACAACTTTTGCAGTATTTGCATTGCCTGATCCGAATACTACATTCTTGCGGGCTTTTGCTAATTCGCAGCCTTTACAAGCGCTGCATTTCTGTCTCACTATCTCCAGACACTGTTCTTTCATCTTTTCTCTCTCCTTGTTCATATGTATTATTTTTGAATAATCCTACGTTATATTTTCTACAGTATCGTTTCAAATCTTTCATGACAACCTCCGAAAGTATGAAAACTGCAATTAAATTCGGTACGGCTAAAAATAATGTGAAAGCGTCAGAAAGGTTTATTATACTTTTAAAGTTCATAGCAGAGCCGACTACTATGAATAAACAATATATTACCTGAAAAGTGCGGGTTGTCAATTTGGAATTTCCGAAAAGAAAGTTCCAGCTTTTGATTCCGTAGTATGAACCGCAGAGCATGGTTGACAGCACAAAACAGCTTGCCATAAAGGTTAAAAGTATCGGGAAAAACGGACATACAGAGCCGAATGCTTTTGATGTAAGTTCAATTCCGGCAAGCCCCGTGTTATCAAGGTAAACTCCTGAAACAACAATTACAAGAGCGGTTGCGCTTCCGACGATTACCGTGTCCACAAACGGCTGAAGCATGGCAATAAATGCCTGAACCGCGGGTTTACTTGTTTTTACGGCAGAAAACGCAATGGGTGCAGTTCCGAGACCTGCTTCGTTTGCAAACATTGCGCGCCTGAATCCCCAGAGCATGCAGGCAAACATTCCGCCGGCGATTGCCTGCGGTTTAAAGGCTTCTTTAACAATTAATACAATTGTTTCCGGCAGATGATGTATGTTAAACAGACAGACCGTAAAAGCTGTTAAAACATAAAGACTGCACATTACGGGAGTGACTTTTGAAGTGAATTTGCCAATTGCTTTGATTCCGCCGATGATTGTAAAATAAGTAATTACTGCCACAATCAGCCCTAAAACCCAGCTCTGGTTTGCAAAGAAACTTTTATCTCCGCCCGTAACTTCGGTTATTTGGGTTGTCATTGCGTTTATCTGAAAAAGATTCCAGCCGCCAATCATTGCAAAAATACAGCAGAGCGCATAAATCTTTGATAAATAAGGTGCAAATTTCCCGAAAATTTTATGATTTTTAAGACCGTTTTGAATATAATACATCGGGCCGCCGTCAACTGTTCCGTCGGGATTAATCTGGCGAAATTTCAGTCCGAGAAGAACTTCGGCAAACTTTAACGCCATTGAGAAAAATCCTGCAACAATCATCCAGAAAATTACCCCGGGGCCGCCGATTGAAACCGCTGCGGCAGAGCCTGCAACGTTTCCGATTCCAGCAGATGCCGAAATCGTTGCGGTTAAAGCCTGAAAAGATGAAACTTCACCTTTCTTTTTCCTTTTGATAACGTCTTTATGCTCGTAGTTTTTTGTAATTAATTTAATTGCGTGCTTAAATCCCCAGATTCCGATAAAACCCGTTCTAAAGGTAAAATAAAGTGCTGCTGTCATTAAAAGCGCAACGAGCAGCTGAACTTCCACCCCGTTAATGTTAACGGAGCAAAATATAATTCCTGAAATTTTATCGGCTATCGGTGATAAAAAGCTGTCTATTGCATTATCAAAATTCATCAATAATATTATAATATAAACATGACTAAATTGTTACCAGTAAGTAATTTCCCAGCCGTTTCGCATAATTAAAGCCGCGCAGGTTTGACCGCCGCTTGTTGCTTGTGAACTGCATGCGTTTGTTTTAGTTGAACTTAACTCTTCTTTATTCCAGTTGTATCCGTATGGCAAAATTGTATTTTCGTTGATTACAAAAAAGAATAAATCTGTTCCTGCCATCTTTTTATTTTGAGGTTTATTGCCGTTTATGTCTATAAAAAGGTATTGAGAAGACCACTCATTTTTCGGATTAAGACCTATGCAGGTTCCGTCCATAAGTTTTATGGAGGCGGTAGTCCTTGAAAATGGCGTTGAAATGCCAACTCCGGTCATCCAAACATATTGATGCGATTTGTAAATATCTTCTTCATCTGAGCACATTACACTGAAATTATTAGAGCTGTCCTCACCGCTCGGCCCGTAAACTTTTGCATTTTTAATTTCTGGTGCAATATATTCTTTTAAAATTTCTTCCGTATCATCCCATTCCGGCCAGTCTTTAATTTCACCGTGTTTGGCCTGCGCTGCAAGAAATGCCTGACTAACTACGCTGTATGCTTTTTTCAGTTTGGCCTCAACAACTTTTCTTTGATGGTTCTTAATAAGCGTTGGCAGCGTCATTGCCGCAATTATTCCGATAATTCCAAGTGTTATAAGTACTTCTGCCATAGTAAATGATTTTTTCATATGAACCTCAAATATTTGTCTACTCCATGTATTAAAACATACATTTTAGTAATTGTAAATATGTTTAATAATAACCTAAAGTAAAAGAAAATTATTAAAAAGGTAAAAACTATGAGTGAAATCAAGAAAAAACTCGGTAGAAAAATTAAATATTTCAGAGAATTAAAAGGTCTGACACAGGAAGAATTGGCCGAAAAACTTGATTTCAATTGCCGTTCGCTCTCCTTTATCGAATGCGGAACAAATTTTGTAACGGCTGATACGCTTGACAAACTTTGTAAGACTCTTGAAGTTACGCCAAAACAGCTTTTTGATTTTGAGTATAATCTCAAAGAGCCCGAAGATATTAAACAGGAAATTAATTCTCTGATTGAAAACAATTCCGATAAAATAACGGATATTTACAAAATATTACGTGGCTTTTTAAGCTAAATCAGGCACTCTGCAGTTCTTCTGTCCCGAGACCTTTTACGTATCCAGCCAGTGCTTTAAAAACAAACGGATGAAGTTTCCCGTCTTTAACATCCGCGTAAATAATTGTCAAAGCCTGCTGAGGGCTGTATGCTTCTTTGTACGGACGTTTTTCTGTGAGTGCGGAGTATTTGTCAGCCATTGTTAAAATCTGCAAGTCCAAATCCGCGCGAAAATCATTATTCACAAACGGATAACCGCTTTTTTTCGCGTTTTGATGATGGTTTCTGATAAGATTAAGCGTTTTTTTATCAAGATTTGTATTTTTCAGAATTTCATATCCGAGTTCGGAATGTTTATGCATTATTTTTGTTTCTTGTTCATCAAGTCTGCCGTTTTTGTATAGAATTTCTGGCGGAATGAGAATTTTCCCTATATCATGAAGATACGCAGCGTCATTAAGCGCTTTTTTATCAACCTTTGTCTGTAATGAAAAGGGTAGATTTTCCGTAATGCCTTTTGCGATATTTTGAACGTCTTTGCAGTGCGTATTTAGAAGCCGGTTTAATTCCTGTGTGTTAATTTCAAGTGCAACACCTGAATCATCAAGAATTTGTTTAACTTTCGGATTTGAGTAAATTAGCTTTGAAATGAGTTTTTCGTTTGTAAAACGTGCGGGCGAATTGCATTCAAAACGGTCATTCTCAAGCTGCTGCCCGAAATTGATGCTGTTCCGGCGCGGTAAAATCTGAATATTCGGTTTAAAATCGCATGAATTTAATGCGGGATTAAATTCTATTCCCATGAATTTCTACACACTTTTTCCACTACACTTATGTATTTATAAAGTATTTTTTATTGGCGAAATTGCGTTTGTTGTATTCCTCGTTAATAAATTGTTACTCTGTCGGGTAATTTTATTTATAAGCAGTTAAATTTATATTCAGATAATAAGTATTTTTATAATAAGGTGATAAAATAAAATTATGGAGCATGAGATTAAAAATATTTTGATATGCGGAATCGGGGCTGTAGGAAGCATTTACGCCGATAAAATCCAATCATTTGACAGCGCGCATTTAAGAGTGCTTGTGGACAAAGAGCGGTTTGCAAAATATAAAAAGGAACCGGTGATTTTTAATGGGCGCGAGCTTGATTTTAATTATGTTTTGCCTGAGGAAAATGATTTTAAGGCAGATTTGATAATTATTGCAACAAAATTTGCAGGGCTTTATGAGGCGCGGAAAAATATTAAAAACTTTGTGAAAGATGACACAATTATTCTTTCATTGCTTAACGGGGTAACCAGTGAAGAAATTCTTGCTGAAACTTACGGCTGGGATAAACTGCTTCTGTCTTATTTTATAGGGCACAGTGCTATACGAGAAGGCCGAAACATCAGGCATGATGACGTAAATATAATTGTATTCGGCGACAGGGAAAATTCCGTGGCATCAGAGAATGTTGCGCGTCTGAAAGCATTTTTTGATAAAGCCGGTATAAAATATCGTATTCCTCTGGATATGAAGTATTCGTTATGGCTTAAATTTATGCTGAATGTTGCGGCAAATCAATCAACTGCAATTTTAAGAATGACTTTTGGCGAAATGCTTGAAAATAAAAAGTTTATGGAATTTGCGGTTAATATAATGAAAGAAGTTCAGGCGGTTGCAAAAGCAGAAGGTGTAAAAAATACGGATGATACGATTGAAAAAACTATAGAGCATCTTCATACAATGATTCCAGATGGGAAAACGTCTATGCTTCAGGATGTTGAGGCCGGCAGAAAAACAGAAGTCGATATGTTTGCCGGAACAATGGTGCGTCTCGGTAAAAAGCATAATATTCCGACCCCGTATAATCAGGTTTTCAAAGAAATGTTTGAAATAATTCATGAGTCTCAGGATATAAAAGATTCTAAAAAATCAGTTTGTTGTTAATTATTCTTTACAAAGAGGCACTTTTTTCCTTTAAAAAAACTTTATATAAATATGGGGAACTTAAGTTAAGGGAAAATTGTATGATTAACGGGATATCAGCAGAACAGGCAATTATTAATCAGGTTTTTGACGCTTTGCCTGAAGTTAAATCCCAAAAAGAACACGTTTTAAAAAAAGGTGAATCCTTGTGGGGGTTGGCAAAACAGGAACTGGGCAATAAAAATCTTTCAAATCGTGAAATCAGAGATTATATGTTTTTGATTGCAAAATTGAACGGTCTGGATACTGTAGAAAAGATGAACGGATTAATGGCAAACCAGAAGATTTATTTGCCGGAATCAACCGGAGAAATTCAAGAAATGAGTGTAAAAGAAAAATCAACCGTTGATAAAACCGTTGAAGAACTTGTGAATACGCTAAAAAATGATAAAAGTGTTTATGTAAAAGGAGTTCTTTTCGGCGCAACAAACTCAAATTTGTTCCATATTTTCAGAGAAAGAACTTATGCAAGCGGTTATCGTTCAACGCAAAGCCCTGTTTTATCCTTTAGCATTGATAAAAACGGTGAGGTTGTAAAACTTTCGACAAACGATATTCAGGATATTTTTGCAACCAAATATGATTATGAAATTCAAAAAGACGGAAAGGTGCTTTTGCGTAATTATCCGCCTAAAGTAGTTGAAAAATTGGATGAAGAACAAACGGCTGCTCTTTTTGGCGAGGTTCAAAACCTGTACAATACTTACCAAAAACAACCGAAAAAATATTATTAATTTTGATTATTATAATAATCTATTGATTCTTTACGCATAATTTCAATTTCTTTAATCATTTCGTTTGCTTTTTCTTCGGCACTTTCCTGTTTTATTGAAGATGCGCCTGTCCCGGAGCCTGAAACCGATTTAAGCATAGGTATTGTCATAATAAATATTATGCCAAGGATAACAAGCGTTAAAAGTATTGATATTGCCCCGAATGCCGGTTTTAGCATAATTTGTTCCTTTTTATAAATAAAGTTACGGCTTCATCAACTGTTTTAGGTGTATTTAAAACATCATCAGGCCCGTTATTCGGAAAAAGACTTTTGTCAACGAAAAATTTGTTGTAAATGGTCAGCCCCAAATATATTACAAAAGAAGAAAGCATTACGCCTCCCATTGCAATAAGAAATTTCACAATGGTGTCGTGTTTGTTGTCTGCTGTCTGCTCCTGAATATTCGGGATGTGATTTGCAAGATCTTCTGTACAGAAACCGTTTTGCGCCGCAATAATTATAATTGCGGCTGCAAATACGATAATTGTTAATGTTTTAAAGATTTCTTTATTCGTTTGTTTCAACATTTTCCTCATTTGTTTTTTTAGAGCGTCCTTTTCTGGAAGAGGAACCTCTGTTAGGACGTCTTGTTTTTTTAGGCGCTTCCTCTGCTGTTGTTTCAACAGATGCTTCGCTGACAACCGGAGTTGTTTCTGCTGCGGGCTGCGGCTCGGGTTGTACAACAACAGGTTCTGCTTCCTGTTTCTTATTTCGTTTGCCTCTGACTTTTTTTGTTTTCTTTTCCTGTTTTTGCTGTTGAGGTTTTTGATCTGCTTCAACAGATTGTTCGGGTTGTGGCTGAGCAGGCGCAGATTCTTCAATTACGGGTTTAATTTCTTCCACAGGTTTGATAACAGTTTCAGCCGTCGGAATTTCTTCATTTGCTTTTATTTCTGCTTGAATTTCATTGTTTATTTCACGTTCCTGACGGTCGAATTTTTTGCGCTTGTTCTTTTGTTTTTTGTTGTTTTCGCGCTTTTCTGTTTCCTGAACAGCTGTTAAAGACGGATTTTCAACTTCAATTGACGGCAGTGAAGGCTGCTGTTGTTCTGTTTGAGGTTGATTGTCCGGCTGCTGTTGATTTTGATTCTTATTTTTGTTGTTATTGTTATTTTTCTTGAAATTATTTACAGGAAGTTTAAGTTTAGCCGCTTTAGCCCTGTATTCGCCTTCGGCTGTCGGAGTTGCAAAGTTAAATTCATTCATAAAATACCCTGTACCCTGACAGTGCGGGCATTTTTTCGTAAAGATTTCCGATAAACTTTGCCCCTGTCTGTGGCGGGTAAGTTCGACAAGTCCAAGGTCTGAAAGCTGTCCGACCTGCGGTTTTGCTTTGTCAGGTTCAAGCGCAATTTCAAGTTCTTCCATAATTGCTAATTTGTCCGCGCGGGAAAGCATATCAATAAAGTCAATGATAATCATACCGCCGATATTACGGAGTCTTAGCTGTCTTGCAATTTCATGAACAGCCTCAATGTTTGTTTTAAGGATAGTTTCATCCTGAGTTGCTGAACTTACAAATTTACCGCTGTTAACATCAATTACGGTGAGCGCTTCTGTCTGCTGTATAAACAGATACCCGCCGGAAGGCATATTAACTTTTATATTCAATGCGGCTTTGATTTCTTTATGAATATCCATTGCCACAAGCAGAGGTTCTGTTCCTTTGTATAGGGTGACATCAATGTTTTTATTCATGTGCCAGTTTTGCAGAAGGTTTTGAACTCTGTTCATTGCAAAAGCCGTATCAACAATGATTTCTTTGGTATCTTCAGTGCAGGCTTCACGGATTACACGGTAGAGAAGATCCTGATCTCTGTATAGAAGATTTGGCGGAGTCATTGTTTCTGCGGCCGTAATAATGTTGTTCCATTTTTCAAGCAGAATTTCCAAATCTTCCTGAATATCAGCTTCACTCTGACCTTCGGCTTCCGTTCTTATGATAACGCCGACGCCTACAGGCTTTATAAGATTCATAATTGCTTTTAATCTTGCGCGTTCTTTTGAGTTTTCAATCTTTTTGGAAACGCTGACACCCGGTTCATTCGGCATCAATACAAGAAATCTTCCCGGAAGGCTGATTTCTGTTGTGACTCTGGGGCCTTTGTGGCCTGTTGGTTCTTTCACAACCTGAACGATAAGTTTTTGTTTGGGAGAAAGTTTTTCTTTCAAACTGCCTTTGCCCATAACGTCCTGAGCGTGCAAAAATCCCATTTTGTCGGTTCCGACGTTTACGAATGCAGCATCAATACTCGGTAAAATATTATCTACCGTTGCGAGGTAAACATCTCCTAATAAAACTTCACCTCTGTGGATGAAAAAATCAGTTACTTTTTTCCCTTCAAGAACAGCCGCAATGTTATCACGCTCAGCAATAACTATTTTTTTAGGTGCGGGCTGATTCGCATTGTTGTTTTTGTTGTTCATAAAAAATCCTTTGTTTAAACCTCTAACTCTTGATTGTTTTCGTCAAAGAACCTTGTCCTTGTAATATCAAATTTGACATCCGGTGCGATAAGCTCCATCAACACATCTGCTCTCAGCGACGGGATTCCGCCTTCAAGGTTCTGACCGGTTTTTAAAATTATGAATAGACTGTGCCCGTCGAATTTGTACGATTTTATACACGGTTTTATGTCTATTTTTTTAATTAAACCTTTTTTGTTTTTCTTCTCGATAAAAATTTCACAAGAATTCAAAACTCTATCCGTATTATACTTAAAATCTTCAAAATCGTAAAGGGTATCATCAAAAAGTTTCACTTCATATTCAGCCCAGCATACGGTTGTATCAATTGATTTTGCCGATTTTTCAATTTTTACAATACTTAGTATTTCGGCGCCTGATGGAAGAACTTTTTCCAACTTTTGTTTGATTTCTTTTTCGGGAAGGCTGTCATAAATTTCAATGTCCACAAGTTCGCATTTGCTCTGAGCAAACAGAGGAAGCGCAACACCCATTGATACTTTCATTGTCGGATTGAAGCCTTGAGAAAAAGCAATATTTAAACCGCTTCTTGAAAGTGCTTTAAAAAATGTATTCTGCCAGTCAAGATGTGAGAAGTATCTTAAAATCCCTGTTTTTGTGAGTTTAATTCTGTATCTGAAAACATCCCGTTTATCTGTTTCGTGCGTATACGGATCGATTGGTGTGAAATCAAGTTTTTGCGCTTTTTCAGAAGCCTTGAACGGTTTTGCAAGAACTTTATGAGTTTTTAAATTTTTGCACACTCCGCAGTTTACGCATCCTTTTTCGCAGGTCGGAACAATATGGGATGTTGCCAGCTCCACCGACAGAGCCTTGCAGTATTCGTCTTTGAACCAATCTTTATCAACTCCGATATCTATAAAATCCCACGGAAGCGGAGAGTCTGTGTCGTAATTCTTTTCAGCGAGTTCTTGCAGCGAAAGACCGCATTCTTCCGCCGTTTGATGCCAGATGTTTTTGTTGAAGTATTCACCCCAGGCATCAAGATAACAGCCTTTTTTATAAAGAGTTTCTATGTATTTGCAAAGATTTCGGTCACCTCTTGTCAGAACAGCCTCAATTCTTGACACAAATTTGTCGTGGTAATTGATTTTAACACCTTTTAAGTGTGAAGTTTTTTCTTTGAGGTAATTTATGTGTTCTGTTACTTCATCTAAATTCATCTGGCCGTGCCACTGAAAAGGCGTAAAGGGTTTTGGTACAAAAATTGAAAGTGTGCAGGTTATGTCGAATCCGTGATTAAGGCCTTTTTCTTTCTTTATCAGTTTTGCTCTGTATTTGAGTTTTGAAAGAAGTTCCGCCATTTCATCCATATCTTCCAACGTTTCTGTTGGCAGCCCGCAGATAAAGTACAATTTAACCTTTGACCAGCCGTTTTCGTATAATGTCAAAACAGCATTCAAAATCATATCTTCAGTGATATTTTTCTTGATTACATCACGCAATCTTTGAGAGCCTGCCTCGGGCGCAAGCGTCATTGTTGATTTTCTGACACTCTGAACAAGGTTTGCAAGTTCAAGGTTAAACCCGTCAATCCGCTGGCTCGGAAGTGATACCGAAACTTTTTTCTCATTAAAATCGACCGCAAGTTCTTTTATAACTTCATTAATATTTGAATAATCGTTTGAAGAGAGCGATAGAAGCGAATATTCGTCATATCCCGTGTTTTTAACAAGTTCTTTTGCTATTTTAACAATATCATCTCCGCTTCGTTCCCGTATCGGAAGGTTTACGTGGCCCGGCTGGCAAAATCTGCACATACGCCCGCATCCACGCCTGATTTCGACAATTGCTCTGTCATGAACAGATGACGAAAACGGTATCGGATAAGATTTTAGCGCTGTTTCGTATTTTAACTGTGCAACCCGTTTTGTTACCTCTTTCGAATAATCCGGACACCATACTCCTTCAATTTCCGAAAGTTTTTTAATCCTTTCCGCTCTAGGAAGTCCTTTTGATTTTTCAAGAGATGCGCAAACTTCAAGAATGCTGTCTTCGCCGTCCCCTATCAAAAATCCGTCTATAAAATCCGCAACAGGCAAAGGATTGTAAGCGCAGGGGCCGCCCGCAAGAATTATCGGGTCTTTGTCTGTTCTGTCCGAATTCTTGTACGGAATTTGTGCCATCTCAAGCATTTTTAAAATTGTAGGATAGGCAAGTTCATACTGGATAGAAAATCCCACAGCGTCAAAATCTTTGATAGCATGTTTGCTTTCGAGCGCATATAAAGGCTGAGGCTTAAAGTCCGGTTCCGGCGCATAAACTCTGTCCGCCATATAATCAGGATGCGTATTCACCTGATTATACAAAACTCTCAAGCCCAAATTGCTTATCCCGATTTCGTATTTGTCGGGAAAGGCAAATGCAAAACGAATTTTGGCGTCATCAAAAGATTTATTGAATGATAAAAATTCTCCGCCTACATACTGGTAAGGCTTTGTACAATTGTGTAAACTTTCGTGATATTTTCTGAAAAAACAATCCATTTAATCTTTCCGCTATTTATTTAAAAAGTACGGCGTCTTTTCCGCCGGCAGTTTCTACGCCGGATTGTCCGGGAAATACTTGTCTATTTCAATAATTGTGCCGTCCAGCGTGTTGTCCTCAAACGATTTTAAAAACCTGAAAAGTTCATCGTTCGGAACATCATAATTATACAAAACAACTTCCCCGTCAAGTTCTCGCATTACTCTGACGATATAATGACAACCCTTTGAATATTTTATCAGATGATCTTTGTTGAATTTGTTGCCGTTGTGGTCTTTGTTAATTTTGACATAATTAAATCCGGCATAATATTTAACTTTCTCGTTGTTCGAAACCGGCGGAAGTTCTTTATTGTGCCGTGAAAATATGTTTATTACTTTGCGGTTAATTTCATCACTCATATTTAAATTCTAATATGAGTGCCGCGGGCATGGCTAAATATTAAGAAAAGTGAATTGGTTTATTTTTTATCTTCCGTATTCTGTTCAATATATTCAATAATATCCAGCGCAAGCTGACGTTGAATTTCTTCGGGTGCATGTTTTAAATATTCCATTGCATGCGAAACCCGTATGTTTTTGTCATACCATCTGCGCATAATGTAGTTGTACTGTTCGTCCAATGACATTTCAAAATCCATGTCCTTAAGTTTGTCAATTACATAATCAGCGCAAATCGTCTGGATGCTTTCATCAGCCTTTTCCCACAGTGCAATTGCTCTGCTCATCGTTACATCTACGTCATACCAGCGTTTAAATTTCATAAACCCCTCATAAATTCTTTCTTCCTGACTCTTCTATATTATCATAAATTTTATAAAAATGTTACTGTATGACAAAGTTTTAATCGCGTAGTATAATGTTAGTATGAAAAAAATTGTATCAGCGTTTTTAATAAGTTCATTTCTTTTAAACACGACAGTCATTGCGGCTCCTGTGTTTGAAGGTCATGCCGAATATACGGATCAGTATAAGCAGGACCAACAAGACCTTTTTACAGGCGAAATAGAACATCTGGAACGTAAAGATATAATTAATATGACTGTTTCGCAGGTTCTGGACGGAAGCATTAACATGGAAGGCGACGAGTTTTTTGCGGAAGTTACAAACGAAGTTTACGGCGATAAAGGTGTTATTATTCCAAAAGGAACTATTGCGCACGGAAAAATTACTCAATCGGGAGATCCAAAACGTATGGGGCGTTCAGCATGGCTTGAACTCGCCTTTGATTATCTTGTAACCCCGGACGGACGCGAAATTCCGATTGAAGGCAAAATGTCTACAAGACTGCATCCCGCTGTCGAAACAACAAAGATTATTGCACAGGATGTAGGTTACACAGTCGCTGGAGGTGCTGTCGGCGGTTTGCTGGCGCTTAACTGGCTTGGATTGGAGGCTGCAATTGCCTCACAGGGTTACACTCTGGCAGGCGGTGCCGCAGTCGGCGGCGTTATAGGTTTGGGAATGGCGCTTATGAGAAAAGGTAATGAGGTGTTGATTGCCCCGGGGGATGAAATCAGAGTGAAAATTAATACATCGGTGCCGCTTCCCGTTTATAAAGACACTGCTCTTAAACAGCATGAACTTTTTTATCCGGGGCTTGATATTAATATAAGCAACATTGAACATGAAGAAGATCCGTTCGGAGAATTAAATACCATAACAGTTACTCTTATGATTTCAAATATGTCAGACAAAGGTTTTTCAGGCCTTGATATGGCGCTTGTAAATGATTATAACAAAGTATTCAGACCGTCAATTTTCGGGGATACAAAATTGATGTTTATGCATCTAAACCCCGGAGACAAAAAAATCGG
This sequence comes from Candidatus Gastranaerophilales bacterium, assembly GCA_944325585.1. Classification (GTDB taxonomy): domain Bacteria; phylum Cyanobacteriota; class Vampirovibrionia; order Gastranaerophilales; family Gastranaerophilaceae; genus Scatenecus. Next base: position 5,799 of record CALVAS010000020.1, on the reverse strand, counting down.
ACAGATTTCATTTGCTGTCGACAATATAAATAGAAGTTTCTGGCTTACGTTTTTTGACAGGAGAAGCGGGGCTGCGGTTGCAAAAATTTCTCTAGACAACGCATACCGTAATGTTTCAGAAAAGACTAAGAAAAAAAATTTAAAAAAGAGAAAACATAAGACAAATTATAAAAAAGAAGAAGATGTGTTAGATGAAATTTAGTAAAATAAATTAATAAAAATTGCTTGAAAAATAAAAATGTTATGTTACAATGTTAGTAATTCATTAGTATGTTTAGAAATGTGAGGAAAATATGGCTTGCGGCAAACTGGAAATTGATATTTTAAATACAATTTGGACCCTTACCGCCGAATGTGAAGAACGTGATATTTCAATACAGGATGTAGTGGACAATCTGGCTGAAAACGGTGTCGAAAGAGCTTATACAACTATCAAAACCGTTATGGACAGATTGACATTAAAGAGTATTCTTGTAAGATATAAGGTTGGTAAAAAATTCTTTTACCGTGCAGCATTGAACAAACGTGAAATGGCAGTTGATGCATTAAATACGGTAGCTGAACAGTTTTTCGATAAAGATTATGTAAAAATGATGAAATTTATTGAAGAAGAACACAGCGAGCTTTTTGTATAATGGGGTTTAACAGGGAAGAAAGACTTCTTGTTGCGGAACTTGTTCGAAAGGCTTTGCTCGGATTTATTCCTGTGCGCGAGGCTCTTTTAAATTTCCCCGCCGATACAACGGACAAAAGTATTCAGGCGGCGTTTCATGCTCTTGTGCATTTTGAGGCGGATGAGGACTTAAGAAAAAGAGATTTGGATTATCGTGAGGAGCAGGACGAGTATTTGGAAATGATTTCACAAATACTTGAATCAGGAGAAGATTTGCCGGATAATATAATTAAAAATTACGAAAAATATTATAAAGAAGCCAATATTCCGCATGCCCAAAATGCGGCAGGTACTATTAAAGGTTTTTTGAGATATTTGAATATAGAATAAAGGAGAAACAATGAAGAAAATTTTAGCGTTAGTTGCTATGCTTGCAATATGTGCAACTTCAGCTTATGCGTTCGGGAAAAAGAGTGAAAATACGGAATTCGTTCTAATCCCTACCATGAAAAGTGAAACTGTACAGCAAAACCGTGCGTGGGTTGGAACTTTCCAGATTGTGTGGAATGAATTTCAGGACAATATTATAAAGGGACCAATAAAGTTTGTCGGTGACGAAAAAAATCCAATGGCAAAAGAACTTAATAAACAAAGGTTTAAGGCTGATATGTTGAGTAAAAATACATATTATAAAACATACGGACCTATTTCACCTGAGTTAAAAACTCAGATTGAAACTGCTATAATGGAAAAATTTAACGAAACAAGTGATATCCTGGATATGATTGACTGGACTCCTGAGCCGCAAAAATATTTGGTTTATGCAATGCTCAAAAAAGATTTTAAATTTATAACAGCTTTTGACAAACTCAAATCAGCAAGATTCTCAAGATTCCTAGGAAAAGTTGATTACTTTGGAATCGACGAAGATTCTGACAAGGCTTTAGATGATATGGTGAACGTTTTGTTCTATGATTCAAAAGATGACTTTGCTGTTGCTATAAAAACAGAAGGCAAAGATATTGTTTACCTTTACAGAACTGATGATAACAAAACTTTTGACAGATTATACAGCGATATGATGATGAAAAAAGCAGGTTATCTCGGCTGGCATGAGTTTAATGCAAAAGATGAACTTAGAATTCCTGATATCAATTTATACAGAATGCAATCATACCCTGAATTGACCAAAAAACAGATTAAGGGAACTGATTTGATGATTGATGACGCTATTCAAACCGTGGAATTTAAGATGAATAATGAAGGCGTTAAGCTGAAAAGTGAGGCTGCAATAATTGCAAAAACCTGTGCGGCCTTGCCTGCGGATGAAGTTGAACCCAGAAAATTCTACTTTGATGATACATTTGTATTATTCTTGCAGGAATATGACAAAAAACTTCCCTATTTTGCTTTGAGAGTTTATGATTTGAATTTGATTAACAAAACAGGAAAAGAATAATAACTTGAGGCGGTGATAAAATCACCGCCTTTTTTTAATTCTAAAAAATATATATTACATTTATATTCTTTGTAAATTTTAATATTTTTGTAAAAGAGTTGGAAATTATATTTTAAATAGTATAATATTTAACATGGACAAATGAGAGGTAGCTGCGGAGGAATAAATGGTTAAATTTTTTAATAGTTTTATGCTTAGTATGATGTCATTAATGATTTTTTGCATGCCTGTTTTAGCCCGTTCAAGATATTACAGGCACCATCGTTCTTCAACGTCTATTATTATTGAACTGGTGTTTGGTATTATATTAGTTTCACTCGCTTTAATAAAAGGTAGAAGAAATTAAAATATGGCAAAACTTAAATCAAAATGGATTTGTACGGAATGCGGGTATGAAACGGCCGGATATTTGGGTAAATGTCCTGAATGCGGAAGCTGGGGAACTTTAATTGAAGAAGTTCAGTTTTCAGCCAAGATGCCGAATGCGGCAGCAAATGAGTTTATAAACACCGAGAAACCGAAACTTCTAAAAGATATTGAAGTTGATGAAAGTGTAAGAATAAGTACAAATATTTCTGAATTTGACAGAATCCTCGGCGGCGGATTCGTGCAGGGGTCTTTGGTTCTTCTGGCCGGCGATCCCGGAATCGGCAAGTCTACAATAACCTTACAGACTTGTGGTGAACTTTGTAAAAACGGCAAAAAAGTTCTCTATGTTTCGGCAGAAGAAAGCGCAAATCAGTTAAAACTCCGCGCAGACAGGCTCGGTATAAATTCAGAAAGCCTTTTTATATATCCGCAGACCAATATGGAAAATATAAAAATCCAGATTGAGGAGTTGATGCCTGATTTTGTTGTGATAGACAGTATTCAGGCAATATATTCAAATAATGTTGCAAGCACGGCCGGAAGCGTTTCGCAAATAAGAGAATGTTGTAATATCTTGATGCATATTGCAAAAAGCAAAAATATTACAACTGTTGTAATCGGTCATGTTACAAAGGAAGGCAGTATTGCAGGCCCCAAAGTGCTTGAGCATATGGTTGATACGGTAATTTATTTTGAAGGAGATAAATACAAGTCTTATAGAATGTTGCGTTCAATGAAAAACCGTTTCGGCAACACATCAGAAGTCGGAATTTTTGAAATGAGTACAGAAGGTTTGCGCTGTGTTACAAACCCGAATGAACTTTTCCTGAATGAGCGTTCAAAAGTTGCGGTTCCGGGCAGTGCAATTATTGTTACAAATGAGGGCACCCGTCCGCTTCTGGTCGAAATTCAGGCACTGGTTGGAACAACGCCGTATGCCGCTCCGCGAAGGGTTACAAACGGTGTAGATTTAAGTCGTCTCCATCAAATTCTTGCTGTCCTTGAAAAGCGTGTCGGGCTAAACCTTTCAAAACAAGATGTTTATGTCAATGTTACAGGCGGAATCGAGGTTGATGAACCGAGTGCGGATTTAGGGATTGCAATTGCGATTGCAACCTGTGCACGTGATGTTGTTGTGGACAGCCAGACTGTTATTATCGGTGAAATCGGTTTATCAGGAGAAATTCACCCTGTCAATAATATCGAAAAAAGGTTGAATGAAGCAATTGCCACAGGGTTTAAAAAGGCAATAATTCCTTATGCAAATGATGTTCCGAAAAATATCGGAAAAATAGAAATTGTAAAAGTTAAACGTCTGATGGATGCGATTGCGGCTTGCGTTTCTCCTCAGTAGTTTTACTTACTTTTTTGAACCCCTTTTGCATCTTTTAAGACAAACGGTCTTACAAATGCCCAGGTACCATAAAGTGAAGTTAAAAGTCCTGCGGCAGTTACGGTTTTAAATATTTTAGGATGATTGTATACCAGACTGCCTAATGTAAGTATTGTTGTGCCTGCCATAATACCAAGATAACCTTTAAAAATAGTTCTCGGCACAACAATTGTATCCGTCATATCTGCGGAATTTTTAGTATTTTCATGAATTTTGTCGAGCCAGCTTCTGCTTTGCGAATTTGCATTTCCGTTAAATGTATGGCTCCGGATGCCTTGAATTTTCATAATGTCCCTAATCTAGTCAGGAATATATTCAAAAATATCCTGAATTCTGCAATCAAGAGCATAACACAGTTTGTTTATTGTTTCAAGTTCTATCGTTTTTGTTTTGTTGTGGTAGATTTTGAAAACGGCGACATGGCTTAAACCTGCGATTCTTGCTGTTTCTGCCATATTCATTCTTCTTATACCCATCATTTCGGACAATTTGTTTTTAATCATAGCGTAAGTTTATCATTTAAGAATTTTTCTGGAATTTTATTATATGATTGACTAATATTATTAATTATGTAAATAATAATATTGTAATAACGTTTAATATCTAAAGGAGACCGTGTATGAAAAGGATTATTTTTCAAAATTCTAAATTAAATATTTAATAAAAATATTAACTATTTCTTAATAATTCGGACGGCCTAAACCTATTGATTAGTTTTTTTGTTGGTGCTATAAAGTACATGTTATAGATTTACAAAATAAGAAGGAGTAAAAACTTATGGTAAATGTAGCAATTAACGGTTTTGGTAGAATCGGCCGTAACACATTAAGAGCCGCTATCAGAGAAGGTATTTTTAACAAAATTAATTACGTTGCAATCAACGACCCCGGTTTGAAACCTGCAGAAGCTGCACTTCTTTTCAAACACGATTCAGTTATGGGTAAATTTGACGGTGAAGTTGAAGCATACGATGAAGGTATTATCGTAAACGGTAAAAAAATTAAATTCTTTGCAGAAAAAGATCCTGCACAATTGCCCTGGAAAGATTTGGGAGTAGAAGTTGTTGTTGAATCAACAGGTTTCTTCACAGATGCTGAAAAAGCTAAAGCTCACATCACAGCAGGCGCTAAAAAAGTTATCATTTCAGCTCCGGCTACAAATGAAGATATTACAATCGTTTTGGGCGTTAACGACAAAGAATACGATCCTGCAAAACACAATGTAATTTCTATGGCTTCTTGTACAACAAACTGCTTGGCTCCTGTAGCTAAAGTTATCGATGAAAAATTCGGTATCGTTAAAGGTTTGATGACAACAGTTCACTCATACACAGGTGACCAAAGAATTTTGGACGCAGGCCACAAAGATCCCCGTCGTGCAAGAGCTGGTGCTCTTAACATCGTTCCGACTAAAACAGGTGCTGCAAAGGCTGTTGCTCTTGTATTGCCTCAATTGAAAGGTAAATTGGACGGTTTCGCTATGAGAGTTCCTACTCCGGACGTATCTTTGGTTGACGTAGTATTTGAACTTTCTAAAGACGTTACTGTTGAAGAAGTTAACGCAGCATTAAAAGCTGGTGCTGACGGACACGTTCTTTGCTACACTGAAGAACCGCTTGTATCTTCTGATTACATCGGAACTTCTCAATCATCAACAGTTGATGCTTTATTAACCCGTGTAATGGGCGGAAACCAAGTTAAAATCATTTCTTGGTATGACAACGAAATGGGTTACTCAACTCGTTTAGCTGAAACAACTTTGATGGTTGCATCAAAATTATAAGCATAAAAATGCTGTCAGAATTATAAATAATTAAGTGTCAAAGCCCGAAAATCATTTCGGGCTTTTTTTATTTAGAATTCATTTGTTCAATCATTTCTTTTGTTAACAATCCGCCTTCTTCTGCCAAGGAACATTGAAAACCGTCAAGTACTAAAGGATAGCCTATATCAACAACACTGGTTG
>CALVAS010000019.1 GCA_944325585.1 Candidatus Gastranaerophilales bacterium | reverse complement strand
GGGTGCGGAATTTGACGGTTGGGTGAACCTTAAACCTCTTGCCAAAACCGACGGTAAATACGGAAAACTTGTTACCGGCGGCGGCATAACCGCAGGTAAAAGACATTCTGATTTCTTTGTTGCGGGTGCTTATGCGGGTTATGAATATAAAAAATTTACTACAAGATTTGAATGGGCGCATTCCAACGGTTCAAACGGTCTTGCGGGTTTGACTACAAATAAAGCAACCGGATTTTACACAACCGTTGCATACAAAATTACACCAAAAGTTCAGGTTCTTTTCCGTTATGACGAGTTTGATCCGAATACTGATATCGCACATAACAAAAGCAGGGAATATACAACAGGTATAAATTATTTTATAAAAGGACAGGCAGTTAAACTTATTTTAAACTATATTTTCTGTCAAAATCAAAGCAGACCTGATTCCCATAAGATTCTTGTGGGCACGCAATTTTTACTCTAAATATATCACGCAAAAATTAATCTGAAAAATACAAATGGAGGTAATATGGAATTTAATGTAAACGAAAAATGTATTCACTGCGGAAAATGCATAAACGATTGTATCGGACGCGCGTTGAAATTTGATGAAAATAAAATTCCAGTTCTTGATGAAACAAAGTGTATCAAATGTCAGCATTGCCTTGCAATTTGTCCTGTCGGAGCTTTGTCGATTATGGGCAAAAATCCTGATGATTCTGATTTGCCGGAAAACAAACCAAAAGCCTCAGAAGTTTTGAGTTTGATAAAAACAAGAAGAAGTTTCCGACATTATAAACGCGAAAATGTCGATAAAGAATTGATGGATAAGCTGAAAGATATGCTTAACTGGGTTCCGACCGGTGTAAACAATCACGGGCTTCATTTTTCATTCATTGATGATGTGGAAGTTATGGATGATTTTCGAAATTATACAAACGGAAAAATGCTAAGAGTTTTGACCAATCCTGCTCTTAAACATCTGGCAGGAAAATTTGACAGATATAAAAATGCTTTTCTTCGCGGCGAGGATATAATCTTCCGCGGTGCGCCGCATATGGTTGTTGTTTCTGCACCGGTTGACGCTCCTTGTGCGGATATTGACCCTGTTATTGCGCTTTCTTATTTTGAACTTTATGCACAAAGTCTCGGAATCGGTACATGCTGGTGCGGAATCGTTTATGCTGTTATAAAAATGTTTCCGGAACTTTGCGAACATCTTGAAATCCCTGAAGGTTACAAAGTCGGTTATGCAATGCTTTTCGGCATGCCTGATGAAAAATACCAACGCGCAACCCAGCCTGAACAATGCAAAATTATTTCTGTTAAAAAAGGCATAAAAGATTCTGCGGTTTTTGAAAAAATGAAAAGATATTTCTGGAATTTTGTAAGATAAAAATATCAGAAAAAAGCCGCGGGATTTTTGATAAAATTTACGGCAAATTTTACAGAAAAAAGGTTTTGTGAAATTCACAAAACCTTTTAATTTAATTTATAAATATCAATGTAATTCTCAAACTATACGCAAGCGCATTCTTGAACGTCTGAGGTCATGCTGCAGAAATTGTAGCCTGATTCGTTTTGTTCAAAATATCTGCGTCCGTCAATTACAAGTTCTTCACATTGATTTAAAGTTGTTAATGAAAGATTTTTAGCAACTTTTGAATCAACAACAAGTGTGTGAACTCTGAAATTTTTCGGTAATTGTTCGATTTTTGTTCCTGAAATGTTAAATACATTTGTTCTGATATCTGTATTTAATTTTTCAACGTTAGATTTTTCCATGTTTAACCAGCCTGTGTAAATGTGTTCCGGCAATTTTTTAACTTTTGCGCCGGCCATGTTTACGCGGTCTGCGTCAATCGGAGTTGCGAAATTTTTAATTTCAGCACCTGACATATTTAACTCCTGGCTTACCCAGCCGATTGTTAATTTGTCAATAACACATTTTGAAAGGTTCAAATTACCTTCAATGTTTCCGAGTTCCAAATGTTTGATTGTGCAGCCTGAAAGGTCTAAATCGCCACCGTTATAGCTGCTGAGAATTTGTTCGTAATCTTTTTTCATTAATAAGCCTCCTTGTTAAGTAAGTATTTTAAATATAATTTATCTTTTTTTTTGCAACATCATCCAAATAATGGTTTTTTATTTTTTTTGTGAAATTTTAATACAAATTTTCATGACTTTTTTAAGATTTTCATTCACAAATTTATCACTATTTTTTTCAAAAGAAAAAAAGTTTAAAAAAATTAATATTTTGCGGAATTTTATGATTGATGTTATTGTTGTTATAAGGCTTGCGGGAAAATTTAAGAGTTTATTTTTTTATAAAATTTTGTGTTTTTTAAATAAAATTTTTTTTAAAATTTTCTGTAAAATTTACATTTTTTTAACTAATAAGGATTCAAAAAATGATATTAAATGAGATTTTATTAATTACAGCGGTTTTGCTGATTAGTGCAATTATTTTAAATAAAATCGGCGGGAAATTCGGAGTTCCTTCACTGTTGATTTTTATTCTTGTAGGTATTCTTGCGGGTTCGGACGGAATTCTGGGAATACATTTTGAAGATTATTCACTTGCTCAATATGTCGGCATTGTTGCAATTTCATATATCCTTTTTATGGGCGGTTTGAGCGTAAACATTGGTGAGTTGAAACCGATTGTAACAGAGGGTGTTGTTCTTGCAACACTTGGAGTTTTTGTAACGGGAATTATTGTCGGATTATGCAGTTATTATCTCTTAAATCTTCCGCTTCTCGAATGCTTTTTGCTCGGCGCAATTGTTTCATCAACTGACGCTGCAGCCGTATTCGGCGTTCTGCGTTCAAAAAGTATAAGTCTGGGGAATAATCTTAAACCGCTTCTTGAGTTCGAGTCAGGAAGCAACGACCCGATGGCTGTATTTTTAACACTCGGTGTTATCGGACTTATTTCCGGACAACTCAACTTTGGCGGACTTATTTTTGATTTCTTTAAACAAATGATTCTCGGCATTGTTTTCGGTTACGTCATTGCAAGATTGACCATAATAATTATTAATAAAATTAAACTTGAATATGACAGTTTGTATGTAGTGATTACTCTTGCGAGTGTTATTTTTACGTATTCCTTCATTTCTATTATGGGCGGAAACGGATTTATCGGAGTTTACGTCTGCGGGCTTGCAATGGCTGCCGGTAAATTCGTCAATAAAAAAACTTTGATAAAATTTCATGATGCGGTTGCATGGCTTATGCAAATTGTAATGTTTATGATTCTTGGTTTGCTTGTTAATTTTAAGGCCGGATTTGTTCATACAAAAGAAGCATTTCTTGTTGCTCTTGTGTTGATTTTTGTTGCAAGACCCATTGCTATATTTTTGTGTGATGTCGGATTTAAAAGAAGTTTGAAAGAAAAACTTATGATTAGCTGGGTTGGCTTAAGAGGGGCGGCGCCTATTGTACTTGCAACATTTCCGCTGACAGCAAATGTCGAACATGCTGTTGACATTTTTAATATTGTATTTTTTGTTGTTATTATTTCGGTTCTTGTTCAGGGAACGACAATTCCGTACGTTGCAAAACTTCTGAAAGTTGACGCGCCGCTTGAACAGAATCATGATTCAGTTATCGAATACGGGGATAAAGATCCGAATAACAAAATGATAGAATTTACCGTTTCTGACAACGCGGCAGCAGCAGGAAAACAATTATACGAACTCAACTTGCCACAGGGAACTCTGGTCAGTCTGATTTATAAAAAAGGAGAGTATGTGATTCCGACCGGCAGTACAGTTGTTGAACCGTGTGATGTTTTGTTTGTTTTGATGGATAAAACTAAGGAAAATGCTGTCAGAGAAATTTTATGCAGTGAAAATAAAGAACAAAATGCTTAATATTTTTGATGAATTTATGTAAACAATTTTAAAAAATAACATTTTTATTGTATAATATTTGTTACAGATTTCGTTTTCAATTTTAAAAAGATTTTTAAATAACACATTAGGGAATAGCAAAAATATTGTTAGTATGGTTATAATTTAATAAAGGCATTAGGGTATTTATGAAAGTTTCTGCAGTAAAAGTTAATGACGGCAAGGTTTATTTTCAAAACAGACTCAAAGATGATACAAGAGAAAATTATTATGAATATGCGAATCTGCATCATATTGATTACAAAAAAACTGCCGCCTACAGCGCAAGTGTAATTGCTGCCGGTATGGGAATTGTTTATTTGACGCGCAATTTGAATGTTTCGCAATATGCAAAGAACCTTGCGCGTTCAATCGAAGCCGTAACCGGTAAAAAAGTAAATCCCCAAAGTTTGTCCTGTATTATGGGAGGCGATGAACTTTTAAAAATTTTGCCGAAACTTGAGAAGAAGAATTATGATGCAAGTGCTAAAAACATGTCAAACGGGATTTTTGTAGCTGATTTACACAGTCATTCAAATTATTCAGACGGTAACGGGCATGTAAAGAATCTTCTTGAGGATGCCGCAGAATACGCGGATATTTTGTACAAAAAAACTAAGCAGAAATTTATATTTGCATTAACGGACAATGACACAATGGAGGGTGTAAAAGAGGCGTTAGAAATTATTTCATCAAATCCGTCAAGATACAAACATCTTCGTTTTGTGCCTGCGCTTGAAGTCAGTTTTGCTCACAAAGCGCCTAAGTCTAACAATCAGTGTGAGATGTCAGAACTGCTTGTTTACGGCATCAATCCTTATTCCGAAAAGCTGAATAAATTTGTAAATAATATCAAAAACAAAAGAACAGGCATGGTTAATAGTTTTATAAATGCTGCATTTCAGAAGTGTCCTTTGAGCAATTTCAATTTTGATGAATTTGCAAATTTTTACGAATTCAGGAAATACGGTAATGTAATGAATATTCACTGGCGGGTGAAACATTATGCAGATACCAAGCATGCGGTTTCAATTCTTGCGGGCAGAAACAAAGAGAATCCGAATGTTTTATATGATTTGATAATGAGAGATAATAAGGGAGCTTCTTTAGGACAGCTTCATGAATACGGCAAAGTTCCGGGAGACATTAAAGAAAATCCTGAATTTAACGAAATTTTTAATAAATATGCACCTCATTTCGAAAACGGAAAATTAGTTTCAGTCAGTGAAAATACTTTTGAAGAAGTGATTGATGCATTTAAAGATGAAAAGAATATTTTTATGGCATTTGCCCATCCTTCATATTTGGCCGAAGTAGTTGACAATCCGTATCAGGAGTTGAAATATTTGACGGAACATTCAAAAGGTTTGATTAAAGCCAGCGAAAGTTATTATCAGGCTTATAATGACGGTATAAAAAAAGAAACTGTTGAATATCTGCAGTCTAAAACAGAAAGTTTAAATCTTTTGAACATTGGCGGCCGCGACAATCATGAGAGTAAACTATTTTAAAAAATAATTTTACATTTTGTTTAAGAAAAACATTACGTTTTTAATCCAGAGATCAGAGGCGGATTTGTCGCAATATTTGCCTGATTTACCGATTGCTTCAATGCTGTTGTAATTTTCTTTTAGTCTTTTATCTATGACTTCTGCCATTGATTCTATACACTCTTCGACTGTTTTAAATTCGGCATGATCTTTTTTCAAAGTTATACCGCCTATGTTATTTTTTCTTATAGCCGCATAAGATGTACCTCTTGCGGATTCTTGCATGCCGATTGCAACAAGTACAGCCGGATTTATATTATATTTTTTGCCGATTTCAATAAAACTTTTGCCTTTTTGGTAGAACGGATTGTAATCTTTTTTACCTTTTCTTTTGGGGATAAGATTTTCAATGAAATAATCCAGCAGTTCCGGGGTTCCGTTGTAAGGCTCGCGCAAACATTCGGAATTTTTTTTGAAATTATTTCGCGGAAGAAAGTCAAAAGAACCTAACGGCGGAAATATATCTTCATTTTTAATTTTTGGAAGAAACGGAACATATTGAGTGATATTTTTTGTATCGTAAAGCCCGTTGTAAGCTAAAAGTGTTTTATTAATATTTTGTGCATGTCCTGCAAATGAGCCTAAAGATTCGGCTACAATCATTGTTGTCGGAATAATTTTTTTAAGCGCCGTTTCTTTTACTTTTTCTTTAATAATTCTTTGCGGCGCACATTTTTTCAGAAATTTTTTGCTGCATCCTAATTGCGCATTAATAATCGTTAAAGGCATAATAAAATTCCTTTTGGTTTGGGGCATTTATATTTTGTAAAAAAGAAAAAATATTTTCAAGTGCAAAATTAAGAAAAATTAAGGAACAGGCGCCCCGCGCGCGGGGCGCCTATTTTTATTCCAGATACTTTCTTTTCATAATGACATTACCGTTTTCATCATATCCGTTTTCTTTAACCCAGTGTGCAAGCAGCTTTCCGTTCGGAGAAAAGATGTAAGTTTCGGCTTTGGAAACCCGAAGCCCCATATTGACAAGTTTTCCACGGATATCATACTTGTAGGATTTGTACGGGTAATCAATTCCGTCCTTAACTTCCGTATGAGTCAATTCGCCTGCGGATGAGTAATAAAAAACATGAAATTGGTCATTGTGATACATAACGGCATATGAATTGTCCGAAAACAGAGCCAGTGTTCTGTCCTTAAGTTCAACAGAGCCTTTTAAAAGCGCAGAGATGTTTTCGCTGTAATTTTCGTCCTTTATATAAATAGAAATAAATTTTTCATCAGGTTTTTGCGGTTTTGATTTGACAAGTTCCTCACGCGCCGAATCAGTTGTATATTCGACTTCACCCGTCAAAAGCATGCCGGCATTTGCGGGCAGAATTACAAATAAAAACAAACAAATAATCAGAAAATTTTTCATGGAAATATTTTAATGATTGTTTTTTCGCTTGTCAATTTATTTTTTTTCTGCAAAATTTTTATAAAGTTCCTGACGTTTTTTGATTACTGTCGGATTTGTCAGATATTCGTCGTATTTATTTCTCATATTAATATATCCGAACGGCGAAACCTCAATAATTCTGTCCGCAACAGTCTGAATCAATCTGTAATCCTGAGACGTAAACAAAATAGTTCCGGAATAATCAATTAATGCATTATTCAACGCGGTTATGGCTTCCAGATCAAGATGGTTTGTCGGCTCATCAAAAATCATTACATTTGCGGCCTCAATCATCATCTTTGCAAAAAGACATCTGACTTTTTCGCCGCCAGACAAAACTTTTACTTTTTTATCCGCATCTTCGCCTGAAAAAAGCATTCTTCCCAGATATCCTCTCAGATAATTTACGTGCTGATCAAGCGAATATTGTGCCAGCCATTGCATTATCGTCAAATCATTCTCAAAAAAGCAGTTGTTATCAAGCGGAAAATATGAACGTGTTGCAGTGACACCCCATTTGTATTCACCGGAGTCCGGCTGAGTTTTGCCGCTTAAAATATCGAAAAGTGTAGTTGTTATAAGCGGATCTTTTGCAATAAATGCAACTTTTTCCCCCTGATAAAGTTCAAATGAAAGACTTTTGATAACCTGTTCGCTGTCAATTGATTTATTCAGATTTTTAACTGTCAGAACATCACGTCCGGGCGGTTTTGTGTACGTAAATCTTATTCTCGGATACTGTCTTGAAGACGGTTTGATTTCCTCAAGAGAAAGTTTATCAAGCATATTTTTTCTGGAAGTTGCCTGCTTGGCTTTTGAGGCGTTTGCACTGAAACGCGCAATAAATGCTTTTAATTCTTCCATTTTTTCTTCAGTTTTACGGTTCTGCTCCTCTTTTTGTTTTTGAATCAACTGGCTTGCCTGTGACCAGAATGTGTAATTCCCCGTATAAAGCTGAATGTTTTTGTAATCAATATCCGCAATGTGCGTGCAGACATTGTCCAGGAATTTTCTGTCGTGAGAAACAACAATAACCGTGTTTTGAAAATTAATCAAAAACTCTTCAAGCCAGGCAATTGTATTTATGTCAAGGTGGTTTGTGGGCTCGTCAAGAAGAAGAATATCAGGATTGCCGAAAAGAGCCTGTGCCAGCAAAACACGAACTTTTTCACTTCCTGAAAGTTCGCTCATCAGTGAATAATGAAATTCGTCAGGAATTCCCAGCTCGCTTAAAAGACTTGCGGCCATTGCCTCTGCCTGCCATCCGTCAAGCTCTGCAAATTCTGTTTCAAGATGAGCAACCTTTATCCCGTCTTCGTCATTGAAATCGGGTTTGCTGTAAAGTTCATCACGCTCTTTCATCACATCATAAAGCCTTTTGTGCCCCATGATTACCGTATCTATAACTTTAAAGTTGTCAAATTCAAAATGGTTTTGTTTCAAAACTGCTATACGCTGGCCTTTTGAAATATGAACTTCGCCGGATGTGGGTTCAATATCGCCGGCAATAACTTTTAAAAGTGTACTTTTCCCGGAACCGTTTGCGCCGATAAGCCCGTAACAGTTGCCGGGGGTGAATTTTATGTTTACGTTTTCAAATAAAGTTTGTGAACCGAATCTTACAGTTAATTTTTCAGTTGTTATCATGTTTTACCTTATAAATTTCAAAAAATTTCGACTACTAAAAATTATAATATAAATATTTTACTTTATCCTTTTATGGAATGTTCGATAAAGAAAAAACGTTTATAAAAAAGATAAAGAGGTTACTTTAAATGCGAGTTTCACCGGTCAATTTAAGAACATCACCAAAATTTGGCGCAAGACATATTCTTCCCAAAAGTTTTTCCGAAAAAACGAGAGATTTTTTTGAAGCCTCTGCAGCCGTCGGACTTACAAGCATTCCGATGTTTATTTTGATATATCTGCACAAACTTTATGAAGATACTTTTAAAAAGTGATTAAATTGTTTAAAAATTTCAATTTGCTCTGTATTCAATCAGATTTTTTTCCTGTATAATATTTTTGCAAATTTTGAAAAAGAGGATATACATTTTGAAAAAAATATTGTTAGTTGCATTAACAATTATTTTAACCTCACAGATTACCTTCGCAACGGAAAACATCAAAAAAATAGATATAAAGCAGGCAATTGAAATTGCAAAACAAAACAATCTTGATATTCAGGCATCAAAGATTGATGTTGATATTGCAAAAAACGAAATTAAAAAAGCAAATCGTTTGCAAAACCCTGACATTGATGTGTTTTATAATTTCGGCAAAGCAGGCAAGGGAAATCCGCAGCAAATCGGGGCTTCCCAAACAATTGAACTTGCCAAACGCGGGGCACGAAAAAATCTTGCAAAAAGCAATTTGATTCAAACAGAGATAAATTTGAATTTTGACGAATTTAATCTTGGAATGGACGTGCGGGAGGCATATATAAATCTCGTTGCTTCAAAGGCAGTGCTTAAAAATCTTATGGTTCAAGAAAAATTATTTGAAGAACTCGTCGAAATTGCCGAAAAAAAGGTTAAGACAGGCGAACTGCCCGAAATTGACCTGCTTCAGGCAAGAATTGCTCTTAACCAGATTATTACAAGAATAAATTCCGCAAATATGACGGTAAAAACTAAAATGATTGAGTTTAACAAAGTAATCAATGCCAAACTTGATGATTATGACAGCATTGACGACTTTTTCCCGGATTCAAATGATTTTCTTGCCATGCTTACGCCAAAACCCGAGGCCAAACTTCCTGATTTTGAAATAATTAAAGAAAATTCTCTAAAAAACAGAGTTGATTTGAAGATAGCAAAACAAGAGATTGATGTTGCACAAAAAAATCTTGCAGTAACAATAAGACAAAGAATTCCTGATTTAGACATTAAGGCCGGCTACGGCTATCAGCCTGAACATCTGTCTGATGACGGGACATTTCGCCCCGGCGCTTATGTCGGCGCAAGTCTTGTAAATATTCCGTTATTTTACAACTATTCGCCGGAAATAAAGAATGCGGAATTAAAAGTTACACAGGCGCAATTGGAGTATGAATCGGCAGAAAATAAAGCATTAAAAGATTTGCGCAAATCATATGACCAGTTTTTAACCTCTCAGCAAAACCTCAACTTTTATAACGAAAAACTCGTGACTGATTCAAAAAATATGATTGAGATTTCCAAAAAGGATTACGAAAGCGGCAATGCGAATTTGACCTCTCTGATTGTAATGGAACAATCTTATGAAGATATTCTTGAGGGTTATACTTACACAGTGGCTGATTATTATAAAAGCTGGGTTGAATTTTTGCGAGAAGTTAATACGGAAGATTTTGATTTAGATACGGAAATGATTTAAGAGGAATTATGGAAAAGGGTGCGATATTTGATTTAGACGGGACGCTTTTATATACGCTGGAAGATTTGAAAGACAGTGTTAATTATTCGCTTGCAAAATTCGGATACCCTTGCCGTACACTTGATGAAGTGAGAAACTTTGTCGGAAACGGCGTAAAACTTCTTATTGAGCGTGCGCTTCCGGAGGGAGAGAAGAATCCTGATTTCAAAGAGTGCTTAACATGTTTTAAAGAGCATTACAAAAAGAATATGTACAACAAAACGCGGCTTTTCGACGGAATAGATGAAATGCTTGCGGAGTTAAATTCGCGCGGATATAAAATCGCTGTTGTTTCAAACAAATTTGACGTGGCTGTTAAAGAGCTTTGTGAAAAATATTTTTGCGGCAAAATTGAAATTGCAATCGGCGAATCCGAAGAAGTAAGAAAAAAACCGGCTCCGGACAGCGTTTTAAAGGCTATGGAAGTTCTGAATTGTAATCCCGAATTAACGTATTATATCGGAGACTCGGAAGTCGACATTGAAACCGCAAAAAATGCAGGATTAAAGTGTATAAGCGTAAGCTGGGGGTACAAAGATAAAGATTTTTTAAAAGAACATGGCGCCTCAACTATTGTTGACAGGCCTTTGGAAATTCTGAAAATTTTAAAATAGTTTTGTATTTTTTTATAAAAAAATGTCTCCGAAAATCGGAGACATTTTTCATTAATTAAGTTTTTGAAGCAGGAACAAAATATTTTCACCAAGGTTTTTCATATTTGCCATTGCTTCCGCGTCATTTGCAACTTCGCCCTTTTCCCTGCCAAAACCTAAATTCCAATAGGTTGAACCCGGTATAATCATCTCTGACATCAGCATCATATGATGGATACTTGCCTGAATATGTGTTCCGCCGCCGCGTCTTTGAGCAACCACTGCAGCACCGATTTTGTGTTTGAAAAGTTTGCCGTTTGCAAGAGCAATAACCCCCGCTCTGTCAATTAAAGCCTTTAATTCCGCTGTCATATCAGAAAAATATGAAGGGGTTCCAAAAATTATTGCATCAGCCTCAAACAAGTCTTCCAGCAAATCGTTTAAAATATCATCGGAAAATGCACATTTTCTGTTTAATAATTTCTGGCATGCCCAGCAGCCGCGGCATCCGTGAATATCTTTTCCGCCAACCTGAATCATTTTTGTCTCAATGCCGGCCTCCTTTAACGGTTCCAGAACAGCATTAAGCATAATTTCGGTATTCCCGCCTTTTCGCGGACTTCCGTTAATTGCAACAACTTTCATTTTTTACCTCACCGTTTATAAAGTGTATTCCATTACATAATCATCCATTTCATAACCGTTTCCGATACGTGTTACTACAGGATGAAGCATTTTAAATCCCCATTTTTCATAGATTTGAAATGATTTAAAGTTTTGTTTATACACCGTAAGCTGAATTTTATTGAAATTCTGTTCTTTTGCAATCTCTTTAATCTTTTCAAATGTTAATTTGCCAAAACCCTTGCCGCGGTAATCTTTTATCAGATATAATTTTGACAAAAACAGATAATCCTGCTCCGGCGCGATTCCGAAATAACCTATTCTTTTCCCATCTTCAACTATAAAATAATATGTGTAATTTTCTCTCTCAATCTGTTCATTCAATGCCATCTCCGATTGGAATTTGTTTACCATATAATAAATTTGCCCCAGCGTCAGTATTGAATGCCAGTATTCAAACCAAATGTCCTTTGCCAGAGCTGCTAAATCTTTTATATCTTTTTTTTCAACTTTTATAAAATCAGTCATCTTTCCTCTTCTATTTCCATTCCGCATTTATTAAACATAAATCTTCATCATTTTCGGCATTTTTCAACAAATGCACGGTATGAGTTTCATCTGTGAATTCTATCTGCGATTTTACGGTATTTCCGTATTTGATTTCTTTCTTGAAAACAATATCAAGAACTTTTAAATGCCGGGTGCTCCTAAACTCAAAAGACAACGGTTCAAAAGCCCAAATAATATAATTACAGTTGTTTACATGCCTGTTAACGTCAATGTCATCATACCTTATTTCGAAAATTTTTTCAATATCAACTTTGTCAGGCTGTTTGATTTTGTTAAATTCCAAATCAGTCTCTCTCTTTTGATATTGCTGCATTTCGGGATTATTTGCAAGTGCGGTTGATATCGGTATCAATTTTCCGTTTGTAATATCAACAAGCGACCAGACACTTGCAACTTTAGCAAGACAATTGCTGCTGTTATGAATTTCAAAATCACGATATGCAAAAAGTTTGTTATATCCTCTTGGTTCGGTTTTTAAAAGCAAATCATACTCCCCGACAGGATATTCGCTGAATTCCATATGATATTTAAGAAGAAACCAGGCAAGATTTTTCGGCGTGATGTATGAGTAACCGAAACCGAGATTTTCAGCATTACGGCTGGCCATATCCTGCAAAAAATTCAATAAAGCGGAAGTTTTGAGCGCAAGTTTATAATCCATTTCGGAATATTTAACTTTTATTCTCTCCTCATACATATACAAATTTTATCATAAAGTGAAGATTGACGCCCGCAAGTTAACGAAAGTTAATGAAACATCGGCTTATGAGCAATAACAATGATGATATTTCTTGCTCCGCAAAATTATTTCTGTTAAAATTTATCTGAATCTAAAGGAGCTTTTTTATGTTTTTTTATGCGGATTTGCACATACATTCAAAATATTCACGCGCAACAAGCAAAGACTGCAATCTGGAACAGCTTGCTCTCTGGGCGCAGAAGAAAGGTTTAAGTGTAATATCCACAGGTGATTTTACCCATCCTGCCTGGTTTAGAGAAATAAACGAAAAACTTATTGAAGACGGAAACGGTGCCTATCGGCTGAAACCCGAGATAGAAAAACAGATTTTCAAAAACTCAAATCCTGTCAGATTCCTTCTTTCGGTAGAAATCTCAACGATATACAAAAAAGGAGATAAAACAAGAAAAGTTCATCATTGCGTTTTTGTACCGAATCTTCAGGCAGCAGAAAAATTCAGAGAAAAATTGGGCGCAATCGGAAATATAAATTCTGACGGCCGTCCGATTTTGGGGCTGGATTCACGGAACCTTCTGGAGACCGTTCTTGAATCCGGTGATAATTCGTTCATAATCCCTGCACACATATGGACACCATGGTTTTCCGTTCTGGGTTCAAAATCCGGTTTTGACTCGATTGAGGAATGTTATGAAGATTTATCCGAACATATTTTTGCGGTTGAAACGGGGCTTTCATCCGATCCGGAAATGAACTGGAAAGTTTCAAAACTGGACAAATTCAGACTTGTTTCAAATTCCGATGCGCATTCGCCGTCCAAACTTGCGCGTGAAGCGACTGTTTTCGATACAAATCCCGATTATTTCAGTATAATGAATGCTTTAAAAACAGGCAGCGGTTATGTCGGAACAGTGGAATTTTTCCCTGAGGAGGGCAAGTATCATGAAGATGGCCACCGTAAATGTAATGTTTGTCTTTCGCCGGAGGAAACCCGAAAATTAAACGGAATTTGTCCTGTTTGCGGAAAGCCTCTGACAATCGGAGTTTTAAACAGGGTTTGCGAACTTGCGGACAGAAGTTTTGACAACCATTTTAAACCTCAGACGGGCGGCGAAGTTTACAGTCTTGTACCGCTTGCCGAAATTATCTCGGAAACAATGAATGTCGGGGTTGGAAGCAAGTCGGTTACGACAGAATATGAAAGATTGATAAACAAATTCGGTTCTGAGCTTTCCATATTACGAGAGGTTCCGGTTGATGAACTGTCAAAAGATTCACCGCTTCTGGGCGAAGGAATTTCAAGACTGCGCGACGGAAAAGTTATAAAACATGCCGGTTTTGACGGAGAATACGGGGTTATCAGATTGTTTGAAGAAAGTGAAACAGTAAAAAAAAATTTTATAAATTTAAAACTTGATATTAAAATTCCGTCAAACATAAATACATCTGTACAAGACGAGGCGCCGCCTGCGGCGGCGCCTGAGAATACCGTTAAAGTTCACGAAAGTCGTGAAACAATTCCGGCTGTAAAAAATGAGATTAAAAAAGGTCTTGATGAATTTCAAAAGGCAGCGGTTGAAAACACAAACAATCAGATTTTAATTGTTGCAGGCCCCGGTTCCGGAAAAACAACGGTTTTGACTAACCGGATTGCATATTTGATTAAAGAACACGGAGTTTTGCCTGTCGAATGTCTTGCAATTACATTTACACGCCGCGCAGCTTGCGAAATGCGTGAAAGATTGGAAAAACTTCTGCCTGAAAAAGCTGAATTTATCAATATTCACACTTTCCATTCTCTTTGTCTTGCAATTCTGAAAGAGAATTATGAAGCTGCCGGATTGAGTGAAGATTTTCAGGTTATCAGCCCGCAGGAAAAAAAACTTTTTAGTGAATCGGAATTGAGCGGAAATATGCTGGAATTTGACGATTTGATTACAAAAACAGTCGAACTTTTCACAAACTTTCCGGAAATCCTTAAAACTTATCAAAATCGGTTTAAATATTTGTCTGTCGACGAATATCAGGATATTGACGAAAATCAATACAGACTAATAAGAATTCTTGCACCTGACAATGCAAATATTTGCGCAATAGGCGACCCGAATCAGGCAATTTACGGTTTCCGCGGGGGAAATTCAAAATTCTTTAATAATTTTAAAAACGATTATAAAAATGTTCAAATAATCAATCTCAAAAACAATTACCGTTCGACAGAAAGTATTGTAAATGCCTCAAATCAAATGATTGACACATATAATATCGTATCACGCTACGACAGACCGCATGAAAAAATAACAATTCACACGGCGCCGACGGATAAGGCGGAAGCGGAATTTATTGTCAGCACAATTGAAAATTTAATCGGCGGGCACAGTTTCTTTTCAATTGATTCGGAGCGCTCAAGCGGAGAAAAAGAAGATTATTCATTCTCGGATTTTGCAATTCTTTACAGGACTTCATCCCAGCTAAAACCATTGATTGAAGCGCTTGACAGATCGGGCATGCCATATGTTAAACTTTCTGATGACCTGCTTTGCGACAGAAAATCAGTTGTGAATCTTTTGAAGAAACTTAACGGGGATGAACCGGTTATAAAACAGCTTGAACTTTTGGAAAACGAGTTTAAAAATGAAATTGAAGATTATATTTTTAAATATCTGAAAGAAATTGCAAAAGTTTGTGAAAATAAAAAAGATTTTCTTCATCAGGTTTCGCTGGTGAAAGAGTCTGACACACTTGATACACGTGCTGACAGAATTTCACTGATGACCCTGCATGCCTCAAAAGGGCTGGAATTTAACTGCGTTTTTGTTACAGGTTTGGAAACGGGAATAATGCCTTTTTACAAAGCCGAAACGCCAGAAGAAATTGAGGAGGAGCGCAGACTTCTTTATGTTGGTATGACGCGTGCAAAACAAAGATTATTTTTAAGCCGTGCGGTTAAACGCAATGTTTTCGGTGTTACAAAGTGTTTGGAAATTTCGCCGTTTCTCTCAAAAATCGAACAGGATTTGATTGCTTTTTCAAAGTTTGAAAAAGAACGCAGTGAAAAAGATGCTGCAAATCAGTTAAGTCTGTTTTAGTTATTGACACTGTTATTTCTTATAAATTGGGGACTATGTATTTGAATATCCGCGAAGGCTGGAGAACTGAGATTTTGAAACGCAGAGCCTTAATTCTGAAAGAATATTTAAATACTTTACGGGAAGAATTCTAAATTCGTTTCATACCGGCGGTATAAATGCGATTTACGGGAATTTTATAACCCCACCGAATTTGACGTATCTGGTGTTTATAATGATAACCGGAAAGGACGAATTTATGAAATACTTATTACGGAACAAAAAAGTAGAAGCCTCCGGCTCAAAAAAACAACTAATCGCATACATCAAAGAAAAATATAAAGACGAATTCTGGGTAAAAGAGAATGCCCAAAAATTCGACACGGATTTTGGAAGTTTCAAGTTCACAATCGAAACCCTCGGGCTTGAATTGTCCGATAAAATGACAAATTCCGAGTATAATAAAACCCACAGAAGATAACCTTTATTTGTTTTCGGCAACCTTTTGTAATTTACAAAATTACACAACAGGTGAAAAATTTAAAAAAATATGCTAAACTAAACAAAACTCAGGAGTAAAACCAATGCAGGAAATCAACGGAAAATATACATCCGCCAGAATCTACGCTTCAACAATAGATGAAGGCACTATAGAGCAGACAAAAGACATCTGCAACCACCCGATTTTCAAAGACTGTCAGGTCAGAATTATGCCCGACTGCCACAAAGGAAAAGGCTGTACAATCGGTTTTACATCAAATATGCCCCACGGCGGAGAAATTATCCCGAATATTATAGGGGTTGACCAGTCCTGCGGAATGTACGTTGTAAAACTCAATGAAGCAAAACCTCTTAATGATTACGCCAAACTCGACAAAGTTATCCGTCAGAATATCCCGACAGGCACAGGCGCAAGAAAAGAAATTAGCACCATTATTCCTGATGAATTAAAAGAACAAATCCGCAGAATAACAACGGATTTTCTAAAAGAAGGCGATAAAGATGATTTGTTGAAAATAGGTTCTCTCGGGTCAGGCAATCACTTCATCTCAATCGAAAAAGGCACAACCGGAACTTATTTAATAATTCACAGCGGCTCAAGAAACTTCGGCAACAAACTTGCCGTCTATTTCCAGAATATTGCAATCGAAAAGAACTGCTACGGCGAAGGTTATTTAAAACAACTCTCATTTTTGACTGGCAAAGACGCAGAGGACTACCTGGCGTGTGCAGATATATGCAGAGATTATGCACACTGGAGCCGCAAGGTTATGGCCGAAGAAATTCTTTCAAACATGAACTGGAAGGCTGATGAAACCTTTGAAACAGTTCACAACTATATAGGAGAAGACAGAATAATCCGAAAAGGCGCTATTGCTGCTAAAAAAGATGAAAAAGTTTTAATTCCTCTGAACATGGCAGACGGCTCGTTGATATGCACAGGCAAAGGCAACGAAGATTGGAACAACTCGGCGCCTCATGGTGCAGGCCGGCTTACAACCCGCACAAAAGCGAAAGAAACCCTTACAATGGAAGAATACAAAGCCAGAATGGAGGGGATATATTCAACGTGCATTTCAACGGGAACCCTTGATGAAGCTCCGATGGCTTACAAGAATGCGGATGAAATCATTCAGACAATTTCGCCGACGGCGGAGATTATAGATCATCTCAAGCCTCTGTATAACTTCAAGGCAGGGTAAAATGTTAGGAATAATTAATTAACTTTTTAAGAAAGGTTCTTATGAATATTTTTGAAGTATTAAGTCAGGGAAAAGGTAGTATTAATGAAGAAAATATTTCTTCATTTTTGGCGTATTTATTAGATCCAAATGAAGATCACGGACTGTATACAGAGTTTTTGGAAAGATTTCTGGCACAACTCGGTTTAAAATCTTCTGAAATTGATTCTGATAATTTTGATATCACTCTTGAATTTCCGGTAAAAACCGACAAAAAATATTATATTGATCTGATTTTTGAAACTAATAATTATATAATTGCAATTGAAAATAAGATATTAGAAAGTTCGAAGCGTAAAAATCAGCTGCAAAATGAGTATGATGGATTAAAAGAATCCGAATTTTATAAAGAAATCGGAAGAAAACCTATTATTATGGTGTCATTGTCACCGAAAAATACGGATGAGGATATTAGGCAAGAAGAAAACGACCGTTTTAAAAAACTTGAATGGCAAGAGGTGCTGGATATTTTAATTGAAATTTTAGAAGATGAAAATAAATGCAAAATTAATTCAATAAATGAATATACAAAGCATACAATAGATGCATTTATTAATTTTATGAACTGTCTGGATTGCAAAATAAAGGAATTTTCGCTACACGGGCGCGATGATTATAGAATAATCAAGTATTCATCAGGTAAAATTCTGGTAGAACAAAGAGTTGAACAGGAAAACGGCGGTGATGATGAACCCAAATGGGAGCCTGCTCAACCCTGTTCAAAAGCTATAATTAAGGCAAAACTTCGCGAACTGGATTCAAAAAGTTATACGGAAGAGATTATGAAAAAAGGAACAACCCGTTCATTAGGTGCAAAATTATTTAAATCGTTAAATTAAGGATAGTTAAATACTTTTTGGATTTTTCGCATCCTCCATATAGCAATTTTTTTTTTTACGGATTTTAGATAGTTATATATTAATTTTTTAATATGAAAATAACACAAATAAATTCACACAATTATACCCCTCAATTCGGTAATATTGTAATAATGTAGGAGTCTGTCAAAATATGTATACGACAATAAACATTACAGATTATTCGGTAAAATTCCCGAAATATAAAAAAACAATATCATTTACTTCATTAAACGCAGAAAATACATACGTGGATGAAAAAATCTTTGATACCTTACGAAGTATCAAAGATGATAAATCTGCTTTGATTTATGTCAGAAGTTTAAAAGATACGATATCCCCTGTTGATAAAGAAGGCAATCACATAATACACCAAGTTGTGAAAAGTAATTTTTATGAAACTGTTAAACAAATGTTATTAAATCGATCAAAAGCTGAATCAATACTTAAACTAAAAGGTGCAGACGGAAAAACTCCACTTGCAGTTGCTCCAAGTGAAAGACTTGCGAAATTATTATTAATGCATGGTGCAAATCTTTATGCGTTAGATGATTTTAATAATCCGGCAGGAATAAATAAATTTTTACCTGAAGAAGTTCGAGCAAAAGTAAAAGAAGTAGTAGACGAAAAATTAAAATTAGCACAAACTCAAATAGATTCCTCAAAAGCAATTATAGCATTAAAAACTGCTGCCGCTACAGAAAATTATCCACAAGCCGAAACCACAAAAATTCAAAATGAAATCGAACAAGCTGCACCTGAACAAAAAACAAGAAAAAACTTCTTTGGAATCTTTCAAGAAAAACAGGAAGAAACTAAATTGCCTGAAGGTATAAAAGAAATTAAACTACCTGAAACAAATGTAACGAAAGTAAAAGAAGTTAAAACGCCTCTAAGTGAAATCCAAATACCTGATACAGAAGCTTTTTTGAGAATTGATACCCCTGAAATTAAAGGATTAGACGATTTATTTGGGTTAGATAATGTTAAAAAAGTTCTTCAAACATCTGTTGTCGAGCCTGTAATTAAGGAACAATTACAAAACGGCTTGAAAGCAAATGGAGTAGATATTCCAAACGGCATATTGTTAGTTGCTCCTCCTGGTAACGGTAAAACTTCTATTGTTAAGGCGTTGGGAGCAGCTGCAAATATGCCTGTATTTGAAGTAAAAGATTTTAGAGAAATTGAACCTTTAATAATTCTTATCAAAAAGAACTTTGATACAACTAATCAAAGAGCAATTGTATATTTAAGAGGTATTGATAATTTATTCAACACTCAAGGCAACAGTGCTGATATATCTAATACTTTAAACAGGGCAATGTCTTCAACCGCTCAAAAAGGTGTATTGATTGCAATGTCAGGTGAATGCCGTGACAGTATCCCAAAATCAATTCTGACACCGGGCAAGATTGACCGTTTGTTAGAATTCGGAACTCCGGATATAAACAGCAGAAAATCTTACATAACTTATTATATGGCAAACAAAAACATTATTAAAAACTTAATGAATGAAGAGGTTATCGAACAAATCGCTCAAAAAACTCAAGGATTTTCAATCGCACAGTTAAAACACGTTTTTGATGAAACTGTAATTAACACAATGGCAAGAGAAAAAGAAAAAGTTGAATTAAGCGATTTGATTGATGAAATCAAAGTGTTTTCCAAAGAACAAGCAATCCCTGAAATAAATGAATTCAACAAAACATCTATTTATGACACTTTTATAAAACGATATCAGCCGACTGAATTTGATGCTAAAGATTTTGAAAGTATTGCAGGAATGCAGTCAACAAAATCAAGCATTGAAAACAATGTACTTATCCCCTGGAAGAATGCTAAAAAATTAATAGAACAAAAACTACAGCTTCCTGCCGGAGCAATTTTTGCAGGCGATCCTGGTACAAGTAAAAGTTATATGGCAAAGGCTATTGCAAGAAGTCTAAATATTCCTCTTTATTTATTGAAAATGTCTGAAATCGGATCTGCTAATATTCACGAAGTCAGCCGCAGAATAGGTCAGACTGTAACACAACTTATAAAAAAATATGATGAAACCGGTGAACCGAGTGTTCTTTTAATGGACGAAATTGATTCTTTCCAAAAAGGACACAGTGACCATGGAACCGAAGAAGTCAATACGTTATTGCAAGAAATAGAACATGGCAGAAATAAAATTCTATTTATTGGAACTACAAACGAAGTAGAATCATTACCTGACTCATTAATGCGTGACGGAAGAATGGGAACTGTTGTTCATTTTGAGCATTGCGATGCTGATGCGGCCAAAGCAATAATTAAAAATATGTTAAATGAACGGAAAAATATACCGCAAGTACAAGAAATATTAAAAAATGAAGAATTGCTTACAAAAGTTTCAAAACGTTGCAGCGGCATGGTTGCTGCTTCAGTTTCAGCAATTGTAAACGATTCATTGTCTGAAATGATTATAAACGGAAAAAATCTTGAAAATGCAATAAATATTGCAGTTGCTACAAGACGTAAAAAAGATATAGAAACAATGCTTTCACAAAATTCAAAAAATGCCGGACACAGATTAAATATTACCGAAGATTCTACTTTAATGTACGATACAAAATATCAACGTATGTTAATGTCTGATTCAGATCCGAAGAATCTTGATTCTTTAGGCGGTATGCAAGATGTTAAAAAGATTTTATCAGAAGAAATCATAGATGCATACAATGCAGAAAACTATAGGTTAATGAAAGAAAATAAAATTCCTGTATCAAAAGGGTTTATTCTTTACGGCCCTTCAGGATGCGGTAAAACAACAATAGTAAAAGCTCTTGCAAATCAAATGGGATTACCTTTGTACGAAATGAATTCAGGAAATATCGGCGATGGAGTAATTCACGCAACATCTCAAAAAGCCCAAGAATTCAGAGACCAACTAGCATATAAATTCCAAAAAACAGGTGAAAGAAGTATTTTATTTATGGATGAAGCTCAACAGCTTGTCCCTAAAACAAGTGGTACACTAATGGCTCATTCACATAATGTTGAAGAAACAAACTTCTTTAAAACGTTAATGTTATCTGCTGAAAAAGACGGTATAATTTATGCAATGGCAACTAACGATATAAACCAAATTGAACCTGCATTCTATGAAAATGCTGATAGATTAGGAGTAAAAGTTTACGTCGGATATCCCGATGTTGCATCAAGAACGGGTATTATCAAAAAATTGTTATCCGACAGACCTATCGCAAAATCATTGTTGGAAGAAAATGTACTTAAACAAATAGTAGATGCAACCGAAGGAATGTCAATAAGTAAAATATCTCAAAGTTTATTTACAACTGTTCGTGAAAGTATCAAAACTAAAACTCCTGTAACAATTGAAAAAACTCTTTCTATAATATCTAAATTAAGGTAGTAAATTATGCAAATTAACTTTTTATATACACATTCATATCATAAAAATTATTGGCAATTTTCTGAAAAAAATATTATAGAACCTCAAATAACCAATGTAAATAATCCTCAAGATATTTTTAGCAGACAAAAAACATCTCAAGTTGCCTTTACAGGATTTTTTAACGGATGGTTAAAGAAAACTCCAAAAATTATCCTGTCAGAAGCAGAAAAAGCAGCACAACAAGTTGAAAAAGCCTCTCAAGAAATGAGCAGAAGAATAAATAGATATAATGATGACCCGAATTTAGTAATAATGTCATATTTCACAGACACCCCTTATACAAAAGAAAATGCTCATGAATTTACAAAATATTTAGATTCTCACAACATTGATATAGATAAAAAATATGAAAATGCACGTGAATACTACAGCCTTTGGCATAAATCCATTAGAGAAGGAATGGAAACAGCAGGAGCATTTAACAAACATGGAATAGATGACGCACAAAATTATTCAATGCATTTGGTTCTTAGAAATTGGGAGCATTATAATTTCTTTGATGGTATAGAAGATTATATTGCTGATTTACATTTATGTTCTGAAGATTTATCAAAATTAAAAGAATGGATAACGTGGGCAATACCTGCACGTGTCGGCAAACGACAAGAACCAGCCTGGCAGGATAGTAAAGGTGTTGAATTATATCGTTGTGCCATAAATAAAAAAAATATACCTTTGTTAAAATTTCTAACAGAAGATTTAAAACTAAAACCTTATGATATATTTTCATATACCTATAAAGGCAATCATAAAGTTTGCACAGCAGGAACAGAAATTCTAAAAGGAAGAAATCATCAAGATTCTCAGATTAGACAATTTTTTGATGATGAACATTTACATGATTTATTGTTAAATCCAAAAGTACAACTCGACAAAAATCATGATTATTATGACCCTTCCAGAATAATACAAGATATAACTTCTGAACAAGCATCCGAAGATAAAGGCTTACATCTATTAATAAAGGCTTTAGTTTTTAAAGAGCCAGATTTGTACACAAAAGAAACAAATTTAATTAGAATTATTGATAGACTTGTACGTGAGGCATCAGGTATACCCGAATCAGCAAGTGAAGCACGTTATAAATTAGCTGCGGAATTACCAGTAGCACCAATTGAAAAAGAGATGTTTAACGCTCATTTGCTTACTGTGTATACATATAATGGTACCGTTGATAGTTTATATCCACAGTTTGCAAGATTAAACCCTTTACGTGCTAAAAATATAATCATAAAAAATGTTCCAAACGATGAATTTACAATACAATCATTAAAAAAATGCCTGAATGATCCAATTATGTCTCCGGAAATACTTATTCAGAGAGTAGATGATACATCCATACTTGAAGAAATCTCTAAAATTCAGGTTGATGACAGTAACAGAGCTGATATGAAAGAGCTTGTTCAAAAAATAAGAGATATGAGATATCTTAAACATAGTGGAGAAGTGTTAAGTAACATTGCTTATAATGCAGCAGAGCATAACAATGTTGATTTACTGCAATTCCTAAAAGAAAATCATGTTGATTTAAGCAGAGCCTCAAAAGCATTTAAAGATTCTTCAAATGTAACACAACAAATACGACAAATACTTTCAGATGTAAAATCTCAAGACAAACAGCTTATTTCTTTTGCTCAATACGACAGTGTTGTAGCATTCAATTCTTTTATTGAAACAAAATTAAATAGTATTGATATAAATTCAAGAGATGACAATGGCTCAACATTACTTCTTGAAGCAGCAAAGAATGGTAATGTAGAAATGATTAAAGAGTTAAAAAATATAGCTGATGTAGATTGGAATATTACAGATAGTATCGGACAAAATGTTTTAATGCATGCGATAAATCATGCTCATGCTTTAGAAAATTCTCGAAAAGCAGAAGAAATTATTGATATTTTAAAAACATTACCAAAGGAAAAATTTGATATTAATTACATAAATTACTGTACAAATTGTATCTGCCCATATCCACACACTGCTATTCAGTATAGATTAGCACATAATTTATGGGATAATTTATTGGAAAAATTATTAGAATTCCCAAATATAAATGTAAATCTACATGCTGAAAATTCAATACCTACTGCATATATTCCATGCATAAAAAACAGCCCGGAAGAATTTAAAACACTAGTTGAAAATTCTGATATTGATACCCTTGCAACATATAACGGGAAGTCTTTACGTCAGCATTTATATTCCAGAGGATTATTTCCTTCAATTAACAGAGTAGGTGACGCAGCACCTTTTGAACGAATCCTTGATAGTAAAGCAAATGGGATTTTCATAAACAAAATGAAAAAAATATATGATAAGTATGGTACGTTTACAATTGAACAAATCAACGATTTTTTAAATTACGGACAACTTGAAAAAATAAAAGATGAGCCAATAAATATATTAGGTGAAAAAATATCACACTTTATAGCAGAGATCTTCCCTAATCCCGAAAATCCAGATGAAATATTAGCACTTACAAAACTATTTGAGAAATTAAAAGAAAAAAATATTGATATGGACAGTTTGGATGACATTGGCAGAAGTCCTATGAAAAAAGCTGTTGAAGCGGATAATGCAATAATTGCAAGATTATTTAAAGATTACGGCTCCAACCCTTCTGACATAGAAGAAATCAAAACGTTATGCCAAGAATCTGAAAATCCACAAATTAAAGAACTATTTTTATAAATAGCAAAAAATTTTCTTTACGAGTTTACATAACAATAGAAACAAATTATGATTACACCTATATTTTTTAATAGAATTACATATCCAAATCAATATTCTAACAACAGAATAACTCCGCCATCTTTCAAAGGTTTGTCAGGTGATTGCAGCGAAGCGATAAAATATGTAACGGGTGGCGTTAGATGGTCAAGAAGTAATGCCGTCAAATTTGATAGATTGCTTGCTGATAAACAAAAAATGGAAGCAATGTTAAGACAAAATGTAGATGGTATAAAAGATTTTGTCGAAAATAATTTTGAAAATCCTTTTAATTGCAAAATTCTCCTTGACTTTCCGTATTATTTAGACGGAGACAGAATATTTGAAAATGCAGATATTCATAAAGGGTTATCCTCTATTTCTTATACTTCAGAGGAGAGCCTTGGAAAGTTAAGAAAATTATTCCGATACTGCACCGATAGTTTGCTCTTAAAAGAAGGGGATTTTTATGCAAATGAAGGAATTAGAGAAGCTGTCAAAAAAGAAAATATAAATTATTTATCATTTTTAATGAACGAAAGAATGTTATTACCCTATACAAAAGATTGGGAAATAGATGCTCAAACGGTAATACTCGGAAGAAGTTCTGATAATCCTGATATTCGACAATTTTTTGATGAGAATTTTTTAATGCATCAAGCAAGAAAACACGATTATTTCTCACGAGGTTTATATAACGAACCGCTATTTCAAATCCATGATGTTACTTTAGAAGATGTAATGAAAGCTCAGGAAGCTCTTTCAGATATGACTCCTAGTGAACGGTTGGCTTACTTTGCTTATGATGGTTCGGCTGAACTGTATAAAAAAATGCAAGAAGATGAAAAATATTATAACAATCTTCATAAATTTTCTAAAACTAAACCAAAAATATTAGACGAACCGGAAGTAGACATAGAAAACATAAAAAATTTTTTCAAAAAAATAATTTCAACTATCAGAGCAGATGAAGAAAAATTTGGACAAGTAAGACTTGAAACCTTATATAAAATTGTAAATCATAAAGATTTTGCCAATATAAAAAATGCCCCAATGAATATTACAGGCGGTAGACTTCAACATCTGCTGGCAGAAACATATATAAACCCAACTGATAAACAAGAAATAAAAGTTGCAAGAACTATTATAGAAAAACTTAAACTTGCAGGAGCAGATTTAGATGCTTGTGATGATTTAGGCGAGACAGGATTAAAGAGAGCAGTTGATGCCGAAAATACAGTAGTTGCAAAAGCACTCTTGGATAATGGAGCAAACCCAAATGTTTGTTCTAATGGTACTGATTCTGCATGTAAGGCAGCCGAAAATTCTAGTAATATTGATATATTTAATTTATTTGAAAGATATTATTTAAGGAGATAACTATGCAAATTGATAAAGTACAATATATGAGCAACAGCTTATATACCAACAAATCTTCCAAAAGACAAATTGCTTTTAAATCAAACGAAGCTCAAGAAGCAATGCAAAGAGCACTTCGCCAAACTGCAATTGCTCAAATGCAGATGAAATATAATAATTTAGACGAACTTCTAAATTATGATATACACGATACAGGCTGTCACAATATGGCACAATTCACTCTTAATTTCGCGTGTTCAATAGAAAATGATTCTGAACATTCATTGGATGAATTCTTTAAATCAGAGTTAGAAGCTGCCGCATTAAGAAAAAAACTATCTCCTACATGCCAAAAAAACAGTATTGAAATGAGAGCAGAAATTCAAAAACAACCTGTATTTAAAGACCCGGCTCTTGCATTAATTTCTGCAAAAGATATGAAGGAGTTTATTCCACAAGAAGGCATACTTGATTCCGAAGAAATAAAGTCAACTATTAATGCCGCAAAAAAAGCATACATTGATGTTGTAAAAAATGCAGATAAAACAAAGTTCAATGAATACGAAAAAACATTAATAGAAACACTGACATCAATGATAGAAAAATCAACAGGACTTGATTTTGGTAAAGAATATGAACAAATATTAAAAAGCCTGTTGGATTCAATAAAATCAAGAAAACAAGATATTGAACTTAATATTCATAAACAAAAATTAATTAATCCGATAAAAATTATTAAATAATAATGAAATTACAACTCTCAACAACACAAATTAATAAATATCTTTTATCAAAATCAACAGAATTAAACACTGCAGCATTCCCGCTTGAGAAATTAGATTTAAAAAAAATTGAAGGAATACAAAAAGATATACCTCTTTTCCAAACAACTTCTATGGAACAAGTTAAATTTATATCAAAATGGTTTCAAGTGCTGAATTTAATGCGAGGTTGTTTTGAAAATTGCACATTTTGTTTAAGAAATGCTCAAAAACCTATTAAAGAAAACTTTGAAAACATTAATACGATTTTATGGAATGATTTTTTAAGGTTTACAGAAGGTTTTTCTAAATTAGGGGAACGATTAGGAGTAAACCCTCTAAAAGGGAATTCTCACATAACTCTTTTTGAAGACTCTAATATGCCTATTGCAAAAATGAAAGACTTAAACGGAAATATTTACTCTACAACTGATGCCGTAAAAGAAATTTATTCAAAATTTCAAATTCCGATTGTTTTTGTAACTTCCGGTTGGGGAGTAAATAATAAATTTGCACAAAAGACAGCAGAAGAATTATGTGAATTTGTTTCTAAAAATCCTGAATGTGTAAGAGAATTTGCAGTTTCAATAAATCCATTCTTCTATGGTTCACGAGATAAATATATAGAAAAAGTTGCAAATGCACTTAAAACTTTTCTTCCTCTATTCAAGAATGGAACTAAAGCCGGTTCAACATTATTCAAGCACAACTATCCAAACGGCAAAGATACAGAAATTACAGGAAAAAACGCAGCAAAAAAATTATATAATGAAATATATTTGAAGTTACAAGAAATAACAAATTCAAAACTTTCTGATTACGAACGTCTTAAACCTGAATTTGTCACTCGCCATAAAGAATCAAACCTAA
This sequence comes from Candidatus Gastranaerophilales bacterium, assembly GCA_944325585.1. GTDB lineage: Bacteria > Cyanobacteriota > Vampirovibrionia > Gastranaerophilales > Gastranaerophilaceae > Scatenecus. The sequence continues at coordinate 1,784 of CALVAS010000019.1, read as the reverse complement.
TAGAAAATAAAGGAAGAGGACAGAAATTCTTTTCAGCAGATGAAGTATCTCAAAATGATAAAAAATTATTTGTTGAAAGTTTTGAATGGATGACATTAACACCAGAACAGAAACAACAAAGAGCCTATGAATGTATGACCAAAAATGTTGATATAAACGGACAGATATATCTAATAACACCATCAGAACAAAGAATCTCAACAAACATCGGTTTAAATTTTATTAATAAAGACAAAAAAACTGCTCCAATTCATACAGATAAAATTTTTGTGGATGTGACTGTATAATAAAAACGGTATCTATATACAATTTTAATTCAGTATTTTTATATGATGAGTATAACAACTACTACTACAAATTATGTGCTAAATAATTGTATATTATTTTAATTCTTTGATATTTTACTCAAATAGGTCTTTTTCTACTTTTTTTGTCCAGCAAAAATTTAACCCGAATTTAAACAAGTCATCTAAAACTTAATCACTGACGGGATTATAGCGATTTTAGATAAAGGACAAAAAAGTCCCATTTGAAAAGTCCAAATTTAAGTCGGAATAGAGTCGGAAAGGTTTAGTATATTTGAACAATAGCAAAATCACCTACAAAAATACATTACAAAATAATTAAATTCGGCTCCCAAAACTATCGCTTTCAGTCAAGTTTAAGAATAATTATTCGCTCCATTCGATAATCTTTTTATTATAAAAAGAATCTAAATCTACTTCATTAGGAACAATAAAACCTACACTATATCGTGCTCTTGTTATAGCAATGTAGAGCTTTTCTTTTGCTTTCTCCGGAATGCTACCATATTTAAGAAAATCCATAATTTTTTCTGTTGGCCTTATTAAAACCCTATCAAAAGTTAATCCTTTTGATATTCCAAAATTTATTGTCTTTATATTAGGTTCTAAATCATTGCATGAATTTTTGCAATACGCCAAAACAACTGGCTTATACCGATTTAAGTATTTTTTTAAATTGTCATTTTTTACGTAAAATAATCCATCATGTTCTGTTGTAATTTTATTTTTAGATATGGATTTTGGCAATTCTGGATATAAAGAATCTGCAATATCACAAATATGTTGATTGCAACGCCAAGTATTATTCAAATAGTTTAATTTTGCGAGTTTTTTATTTTCTAAAAACTTAAACCATTCTATAATGTTTTCAGCATATTTTTTATTTTTCTTTGAATAGTGCGTATCAAAAGTATTTTGCCTTTTATCCGCCACAATAATTGATTTTATATTTTTAGATTTTAATATCAAATTCATAATTTCAAAATCATATCCGGCAAAATCTTGAGCCTCATCTACGAAAATATAGTCGTAGCATTCTTCAATTCGCTGAAGCATTTTACCTTTTACCATTTTATGGCAATCATCAGCAAATTCAGATATTTTGCAAGAATAAATTCTACCATTTGAAGTTAAATAATATCGCTGAATGTCATTAGTTTTCTTTATTGTGTAATAATATTTACCATTACTACTTACCTTCAAATGCGGATCCTTATTTGTGAAATGAACTTGATAAATTCTATCTTCAAACCCCATAAGATTTTGATATGGTCTTATTCTTGTTTAATAGAATTAATTTATCAATACCAGTTTTATTTGCGACAAAAGAACTGTGAGTGCTAATTAGTAATTGTTTACCGGCACATGTTTTGTAAATTACACTTACTAATTAATTTAAATTCGAAAAAGATAAACTTGTTTCAGGTTCTTCAATCATAATTATATCTGATTGTTCAAGCTTTTCTTTTAATGCCAATT
>CALVAS010000018.1 GCA_944325585.1 Candidatus Gastranaerophilales bacterium | reverse complement strand
TCGATACATCCTGCGTTAAGCCAGGAATCATCTTTGTTATCAACCCCTGTCATCACAGGTGTAATTTCACCTTTTGGATATCTTGAGGGTTTTGCTATTGCGGCTGTCAACGGCATATCAAGGTAGGCCGGCGGTTCAAGTCCGAAACAGTAATAAATATTTTTTAAATGTTCTCTGAACAAATAATCGAAAATATTATCTCTGCCCGAATCATTCGGTTCTCCGTACCACCAGAACCAATCGCTTCCTTCGCATATGAAAAGTTCCCGTCTTGCATTTTCAATATTCGGATGAAGCGGGTTTTCTTTTACGAATTTCGAAAAATCATCTCTGACCTGTTTAAGATATGTCCACGCAAGATTTTTTAACGGCTCGTCTATCCAGAGTTTGAAGTTTCTGTTAATCCAGGAACCTGCATGAAGTTTTTTGAGCGGTTTGTGATGTTTTTCTTTTTCTATGTAATCAGATATCAAAACAGTTTCAAGAGACTTGTCATCTTCAATAAGTTTGTAGAGGGTTTTTAAGAATGTGAAACCGTTTTGGGCATAATTTTCCCAGCAATTTTCGCCGTCCATTGCAATCGTCAAAAGATGATTTTCATCAGGGGAAGAGAGAAGTTTGCCCTGCATAACTTTAATCCGGTCATACAAATCGTTTGCAGCCAGAACAGAATCATGATTCGGGTATTCAAAACTGATTAAGTTTGGAATTACAGCATCCCGAAATATAATTTTCATTCCGTTTTTGTTTTCATATGATTTCAAAAGATGATACGGGTCTTCCAAATACCCTTTAAAATCTCTAACAAATTCAAAATCAATGCTGTTTGACAAAACTCCTTCATCTGAAATCGTCCATTCAAGTCCCAGATCCTGAAACATATCAAGAGTTTTTGTACTTACACAGTGTTCGGACGGCCAGATTCCTTTGGGGCGTTTTTCAAAAAGTTCTTCAATTCTATCAAGCGCAAGCTGTGTTTGAACTTTTGCGTCAAGTCCCATCTTCAGATCAACAGGCAGGTCGTCTGTAAATGATTTTTTAATTCCGTTTATATCTATCAAAATCGGCAGAATCGGATGGTAATAAGGGCTTGTTGTAATTTCAATCCGCCCTTTTTTAGAGAATTTTTTGTATGTTGGAATTATTTTTCTTATTATATCTCTTTGAATTTCGATAATATTTTGGCGATCTTCAAGAGAGTAGTTTTTTCCTTTTTTAAAAAGTTTTTTTAATTGCGGATATTTATTTTTATACACCGGATCAAACCATGCAAGATTAAATAACGCCATCAGGTCGGAATATTCCTGATTGTTGAACAAATCAAGCGTGCAGTCCGGATTGGAAACCCTTTTTTGATAAAGTCTGTTGTATTCATCAAACGGAAAAATCATTGTTTGATAATTCGCGTCAAAAAAGTTGTTTAAAATAAATTCTTTGTCGTCGTCAGTAAGCTCTTCAACAGGCTTAACAGTTATTCTTGAATGAATATCGTGTATGCCTCTTTCACTGTAATCAACAAATGCGTCTAAAAGTACAGGGACAAGGTTAAAGTTAAGTTTGATTTTTTTAAACTTGTCGAGAATATTCACCATTTCGAGATAATCCTTCACTGCATGAAGTCTTACCCATGGCATCAAATAGTCTCCGTCCGGAGTAAGTTGATATACCGGCTGGTGAAAATGCCAGTAAAATGCAACGGATAATTTTTTAGTTTGACTCATCATACGACTTACTTAACTCCGACTGTAAAATTATTATATCATTGATTTTAATAAAAACAACACCGGTATTGAAAACGTGATTCCGGTGTTGTTTTTTGTGTGTAATAAAGAAAGGTTGGTTATGATTTTATGATTTTTATTTATAGATTGTGCATGTTGTCAAAAATTTCTTTTCTTTGAACCCAGATTTCCATTCCGAGTTCTTTGCCTGCGTTAACAAGCGCTTCTTTTATCTCTTTAAACGAAAACTTTGATTTTTCAATGTTGCCGAGCATAAACATTACAAAATGTCCCTGCATAAGTGTTTGTTTGATGTCTTCAATATTCACTTCATACTCAGCCATAACGGAAGTTACGCCGGCAACGATTCCGACTTTATCAACTCCGGAAACTGTTACAATTATTTGCTGGTCGGACATATATCCTCCTCTTCGGCGGTTGTTACTGCAGCCGGAGCCGGTGTAAGCCAGTCGCGATTGATGAACTTGCCGAGTTGATGTTTGATACAATAATCTTTCAAATCTTTTTTAACTTCCGGAGCCAGAATGTACATTGCAATAATGTTAGGAACTGACATTGCAATCATCATTGCATCCGTAATGTTTATAACAGATGTTACATTAAGAACTGAACCGATTATAATAAATCCGCAGTAAATAAACTGGAATGTAAGAGTTCTTTTTTTACCTTCTCCAAAAAGGAAGTTCCAGGATTTTTGACCGTAATAAGCCCAGCTGATAATTGTTGAAAGTGCGTAAAGAAGAACGATTCCTGCAAGCAATGTCGGGAAAAACGGCATTACGGAAGATATTGCATCAGACGTCATTTCAATACCGGAAGTGTGGCCGGCATGTGTTTTGTAAACACCTGTAATTACAATGGCAAACGCGGTCAATGTGCACATAAATCCTGTTAAAAACGGATCAAGCAATGCAACAAATCCTTGAGAAAGAGGTTCTTCTGTTTTAACAGTTGCATAAACAATCGGAGCGGAACCTGTTCCGGCTTCATTTGACTGAACTGAGCGGCGCAAACCCATAATCATTGCAACAAACATTCCGCCGTAGATTGATTCCGGACAGAAGGCTTCTTTTACAATTACCCAGGCAGCGTGCGGAATTTGTTTAAAGTTCATGACAATTACAATCATTGCGGAAAATAAATAGATAAATATTTTCAGCGGAACTATTTTTTCCGTAACTTTAACTATATTTTTGATACCGCCTATTACAATCAACCCTACAACAACAGCCATGCCCAAACCTATTACCCAGTGAAGGTTGTGCATACATCCTTGTTCGCCGCCGGCTACGTTCACAAACTGATTTGCAGCCTGATTAATTTGAATCATGTTTCCGCCCGTAATACCTCCGCATATACAAAGAATTGCAAAGATTACAGACAGAGGCTGACCGAGCCAGCGAAGTTTTTTTCTGGTAAGTCCGTGTGCCATATAGTGCATTGGACCGCCGGAAATTGAACCGTCCAGATTAAATCTTCTGTATTTAACTGCAAGAGCAGCTTCAACAAATTTTAAAGACATTCCCAACAGCGAACCTACAATAATCCAAAAAGCAGCGCCCGGGCCGCCCATTGAAATCGCAATGGCAACACCTGCAATACTTCCCAGACCTATTGTGCCGGAAAGCGCAGTCATCAAAGCCTGAAATGATGAAACTTCTCCTGAACCGTCGCCTGATTTTTTAGGTTTTACCAGCAAATCTATTGCGTGTTTAAAGCCCCAGACAGCAATACCTCTTAAATAAAATGTGAAAAATACCCCCGCAAGTAATATCCAGAAAATAATAATAGGAACATCTGCACCAAAAACATGTATCGGATGAAAAATCACTGCCGCAATTGCATCGGAAACCGGTGCAATGTTTTTGTCCATAAATGCATCAATACTGAATGCATTTGCCTGTTGGATGTTCAATAAAAGTGTCAAAAGTACAATTAAAAATTTGTTCATTAAATATTTCCTTTCGGGTTATTCCTCGCAGGTTTAGCTTCGGCTAATCTAGATATTACAAGGGTAAAATCACCAACCCAAATTCATAGTAGCAGAAACATGGCTATATTTTGTCAAATCTTTACGAAATATTAATAAAACGTTGCAAAAAATATATGGGATATATCGGCTGAAATCTTTACAGGCAGATAGTTTCGCTGAAATAAGGTTTTGTTTACAATATGAAGTTTTTGAAACGTTTCTTCAAATCATCTATCAGTGAATAAGAAAATTCAATTTGTTTTCTTAATTCTGTATCTGTCCGTGCGATATTTGCCAGATTTTCAATTACAGAGATAGTTTCGGGGGTAGAATTTCTGAAAATGAACATATTTAATCCTGCTTTTATTCCTTTAATGCAGGCTTCCTGCGGGTCGTAAGCCGCAACGCCTTTCATCACCATATCATCAGAGATTATTATGCCTTTATAATCCAATTTGTTTCTCAAATACGATAAAGCATTGCTGCTTAATGACGCCGGCAGAGTATTTTTATCAAAACATGTACAGTGAAGATGTGCTGCCATTATCATTTCAATTCCGTTTTCGATTGCGGATTTAAATGGTGCTATATGAATTTTTTCCATGGTATCAATCGGCAAATCTATTACAGGAAGGCTCAAATGGCTGTCCTTGTCTGCGTCCCCGTGGCCCGGAAAATGTTTTACACAGGGTAAAATCCCGTTTTCTAAAAAAGTTGATGAGACTATTTTTTCTGCTTTTATTACATCATCCGGATTATCAGAAAAAGCTCTTTCGCCGATTATCGGATTTTGCGGGTTTGTATTTACGTCAATGCAGGGCGCAAAATTAAGGTTCAAACCTAAACTTTTAAGTTCCAGTGCAATTTCCTTTGTCTGATTTTTTAAAAAGTCTTCGCCTTTTTGAAACGCAAACTTTGCAGACAGATATTTTTTGCCGTTGTGAATATTTTCTGTTCTTTCAACGCGGCCGCCTTCCTGATCTATAGAAAGAAAAAGCGGATAGCGGCTTTGGGCTTTAATATTTTGAATAAGATTTTTAAACTGTTCTGTTGATTTGATATCTTTTGTAAAAAAAATCAAACCGCCGAGAGGATGAGAGAGTGCTTTTTGGTAGCCTTCACCTTCGGTTCCGATTATAAACATTGAATAAACTTTATCAATTAATTCCATACAGCGCCTGTTTATATTTTGGGCACATACAAAATTTGCATGCGCCCTTGTGAATTTTTATACTCCTGCTTTTGCCGTTTGATTTCCGAAAACTTTTTCATTAAAAGGATAAAGTTCTTTGAAATTTCCGTTTTCAACAACATCTGCGATTTTGTCCAGAATAAGTTCTTTTTCGGATTCCGACAATTTGTTAATACCTTCATTAAGTTTAAGGTCAGAGGCGTTTTGAACTTCCGTGAAACCTTTATTAATTTTCAAAAAGTCTTCATATTCGTCCAGAACTCTCGGAATAAATTCGTCAATGTTATAATCCTGTCCCAGATAATATTTTACGTCTTTTTTAAATTGCGCAATATATTGTCTTACAAAATCAACCTCGCCTATGGTTTCTCTTTCATCATATTCGCCGCCAAAACAAAGGTTGTTTAAAACAGGTTTGTCTAAATCTTTAATGCAGGCAGCCCACAAAATACAGCCAAGATAAAATCCTGTGTAAGTTTCAATAAGATGCTGAATTTTGTTGTAATACATTTTGAACTTCATTTTTTTCTGATTGAAGTTTCTGATTCTTGCAAGATCCTGATAAATATATTCAATACTGGGGACAAAAGCATTCAAATGCGCTATAAACCCCGGATCAAATTGTACGCCGTCCGTAAAATCAAATTTTTCACTCATCTTTTCCTCTTTTCGTTACATCAATTCGTATTTTTTATTTTTCTCTTTCATTTTTTCACGGTACAAACTGTCATACTGGTATCTGTATCCGTTAATAAAACTTTTTACAACAGCTTTGGAGAACTTTTTGCCCGCAGACCAGTATGAGGTGTGTGCAAGGAAAAACGGCCGCCAGCTCCATACTCCGGAATCGTCAAATATAAATCCTTTCGGATCTTTAAATTCGGAATCAAGAATTTTTTCCATTTCTTCATACGTCAGATTTCTGGATGAGGGGAATGCAAGCGGATCTTCTCGGAAGTTAACCGTAAGCCAGAAAAGCCCGTTTTCCATAATGTATTTGAGCATCACTTTGTTGTAATATGTTTGTTCGTAATCCGGATCCGCCAGATCAGAGTAAAACAGTACAAGCGGACTTGCAAAATTAACAACGCCTCTTACGGCTCCGGGGGGTGAACAAACTTTTTCAGTGGATTTGTCAATTTCCAGATAATGTTTTTTCAGCGATTCTCCGTTATTGTTAAAAACAAGTTTGCCGCCTGAAGATACAACTCCGATATTTGCATCGGCAAGCGCAGCAATACATGTGTTTTTTCGCGGATTTTCTTTTATAAAGTTTCTGAAATCCTCCGAAACGTTGAGAGCATTGAACAACGCTTCAAGGTTTATATAAGGGAGGGTATTTACAAGATATTCGTAAGTTATAAAGGTTCCTGCCGAATATCCGTACAAAACCGTGGAACGCCCCTGTTTAAACTCTTCTTTAACAGTTTCATTAAGGTTTTGAACAATCGGGAGCATATGATGTGATTTTTGAACCCAGATTGCGTCATGCATATATTGCGTAATCAATCGCCGAACCTGAAAGGCAACCGTCGGACTGAAAGTTTTTGAAATATCAAGCTGCTGGTTTACAAAGTCCAAATCCGCACGGCTCATATCCCCCCAGAAAAAAATTTTAGGCTCATCCGTGATATTCAATCCTTCATGGCTTAACATTAATTGTTGAACCTGTTCATTTGATTCAAATTGTTTTTTCATTTGGGGATGAAGTTTTTGAACACCGTTTTCAAACCAGTTTTTCATTTTTTCATCATTGTTGTTTGAGCCGTTAATGTAAACAAAACTTACGTCCGCACCGAATGTGAAATTTTGCAGGCACAACAGACAAATTAGAACCGATATCCCTGATATAATCTTTTTCATACTTTTATACTAGCACAAATTCAGTGTTTAACAAATTATGAACAGTTGTAAATTTTTAAATTATAAAAGCAACTTTTAAATTTAGGTGTTTTATGTTATTATCTGGAATTATAAATTATGAAAATTTACCCTGTAAACATTTCCAATTTTACCCCGAAAGTTCATAGACAAAATCACAATAATGAAAAGGTTTTTGCCGGTTATGAAACTAATTATGAACTTCCGAATACTTATATGCCGGTTGTAAGTTTTGGCGGAAATCTGGACGAATTTAAAAAACAGATGCTTGCACTTGATGATATTCACTGTCCCGGCTGCGGAAATAAAATGCTCAGTGAAAATAAAATAAAACAAATAGTTCATCAGTCTGCCACTCTAACGACTATTCCGGCATATGCCAAATTTCTGGAAAAGAATAAAGATTATATTCATCCCGAATTTCAACCTATACTCTGGTATGTAAACCGCTTTGCGCAAAATACACCGGAAAAATCTTTGCCGGATATGTTCAGGATTATTTCTAAAGGGGCCTCAACTGTTATAAAAAAACAGTTTGACAGAGAAACAGTTTATCTGGAAAAACTCTTAAAAGAAGAAAAATTTTCAGATGAAGACAGAAATAAAATCTCAGAGTGTATTGAATATCTAAAATCGCTTGAAAATATTCCGAAATATAATGATTTTAAAAAAGAGATGCTTTCAACTTTCGGAAATTTGGAGCACGAAAAAAAATGGGAAATTTACGGCAAGATAAAAAAAGATCTTCAAAAAGTTTATTCCTACAATCATGTTTTAAGACACAGAGATAATAAAACTGCAGGATTACCAGAGCATGCGGCGGTTCTTTATAATGTTCTTTCGCATTCCGCTAATAATTTGGCCGGAATTTATAACAAAAACGGGTATGACAAAAGATTTAATAATTTCCTTTTATGCAAAAGCTGCTCTGACAGCTATAAGTCTTTTTCCGGTATAATTTCCGGTGATGAGTCACAGCAGAAGCTGAAAACCTATGTTGATGATATTGCAGATGCAATTGCGGAAAGAAAATTAGAGAATAACAATTTGTATTTGTATGAATTTTTGGGCGGAGTAAAAGGGATTACAAGAGGCAGAATAAGTCTTGACAGACATAAAATACGAAGTGAAGCAAAAAACAGTATATTCAGAGAAGGCAAGAGTTTATATATGTTCGATTCATATTCCGATATTCCGTGTGCCTGCTGCGGAACGCTGATGTTGACGCATGAAGAAAAACAGAATATATATAATCAGATAATTAACAGCGACGGACTTTATGAACTTAGAAACATTGCCAAAGTCAACGCAAAACACATAAGACCGAAATATGAAATTGTTCTAGAGCGGTTTAACAAAATTCTTGAAAAGTATCCTGATATCAGTGATAAAGATATGATGATTAAACTGCAAAATTTGGGTAAACGAGACCTGAAGCAGCAGATTGAAAAGAACAAACAGGCGGTTTTGAAATATCAGGCAAAAAACAAATTAAACTATCTGGACAATGAATTTATTAACGATTATGTACGGGAAATTAACAGAAAATATAAAAAATTTTCGCTGGAGAATGAATTCAGATATGATGATTACGAAAGATTAATTCATTTCACTCTTAAAAAATTAAGTGTAAAAGACAGAGACAAAGTTGTTAATCTTGCAATGGATAATATGAAGAATTTGTATTTGCAGAACAGACTTGTAAATCCTCTGCCGCATGTTGTGGAAAAAGCCGGCGGACAAGCAAAAGTTATGTTTGAAAATATATTCCGCGGATCTGTGATTACGGTTGACCACATTTGTTCACGCGACAGCGGCGGGGCTGACGAATATTATAACAAAATAGGTTACTGCCGCGACTGCAACCATGAAAAATCCAATATGTCCTTTAAAGACTGGCTTAAAATTCATCCTGAAATAAGGGAAAATTTGCCGAAACATCTTGCAAAGATAAGCGAAATTATAAAAAAAGACAGGATTAAAACAATGTATGATTATCCTGAAAAAGTGGCAAGACTCTCAATGAATCTTGCCGGCGGAAAATTAAAAATTCCTGTAAAATATGATACTAAAGATTAATTTCGATTTTATCCGGTGCTGTAAAATTGTATAAAAATGCAGCGATTGCACCTGCTGCAAGATTAGTGACAATTGTTACAAATACGCTCTGCCAGCATGCAATATTCATCATCCCGAGCGCCATTGCGACTGCAGGATTGAATGCACCGTAACAAAGCACGCTTCCGACCGCAAAGATTCCGACAGTGACCGTTGCTCCGATTGCAAGTCCGAAATAAGAATTTCCTCTTGTTTCGCGGTTTGTTGCCGTCATTAATACAACATAACAAAGCGCAAAAGTGAATAGAAATTCTCCCGTAACCATCGGCCACATGTTGAAGGCACATCCCTCAAAGTTTGCAATATGTCCCGAAAAATGATTTACAATCATTACGGCGGCCGTTGCGCCCAAAAGCTGCGCAATTACATAAGGAATAAGTTCCGATGCGGGAAGTGATTTTCTGATTACGGCGGCAAGCGAAACCGCAGGATTATAATGACCTCCGCTTACATGCCCGCCCGCGTAAACCATAATCATTAACGCAAAACCGATTGCAATCGCATTAATAACCCCGTCGCCTCCCAAAAGCAGTACGCATCCGACTGTAAATACAAGAAAAAATGTTCCTATAAACTCAACAGTATAACTTCTGATGTTCATCTGATTCTCCTTATTTTATCTTCACCCTGACAAATTATCATGTCCTGTCAAATCTTACTATTGTATAGCAGGATTAAAACTTTTGGTGTAAAATAAAATCATGTTTTATTTTGAAAAAATTAACGGAAAAACTGTTATGAAATCCGACTTTCTTGCGGGTGTTCAACATTTTTTTACAACACGGGACAGCGTTATAAAAACAAAAGAAGTTGAATTTCAAAAGATTGCGGATGAAAATAAAAAAATGTTTTGCGACGTTTTAAATATTACTCCGGAAAACTTTATAAATCCGTCGCAAACGCATTCATCCAATGTCGAAATTGCAAAAGCCGGTAAGAAAGATTATCCGGAATGCGACGGTCTGATATTGAATAATTTTGAGCAGGCAATATTTTTAAATTTTGCAGACTGTACACCGGTAATTTTTTATGATGAAAAGTTAAACATTGGTGCCGTCTCGCATGCTGGCTGGCGCGGAACAGCCGGAAAAATTTGTGAGATTACCGTAAAAAAAATGTGTGATGATTTCGGCTCCAAACCCGAAAATATCATTGCCGTAATTGGGCCTTCAATTTCATTATGCTGTTTTAATGTCGGTGAGGATGTTTTAAACAAACTGACTTCAACCGTTGAAAATTCCGACGGAGTTTTTGAAAAGAGAAACGGTGAATTTTTTGCGGATTTAAAGGAAATTAACAGACGTCAATTGCTGCAATCAGGTGTTGAAAGGATTGATGTATGCCCGTATTGTACTGTATGCGATAATGATTTATTCTTCTCATACAGGAAGGAAAATGCAACAACCAACCGTCACAGTGCGGTTTTAAAATTGAATAAAGTTTGAGATGCTGCACATTCGTGTAAATTTTAAAAGTTATGCTATAATAAATAATTAAATGCGGAAGGACAAATATGAAATCATCATTTTTAGTAATTTTATTTATAGCTCTGATAATAACTTTATTGATTTATAATTTATTTAAAAAACAGCCGGCAAATGCCGAAAATATTGACTCAAGCCTTGATAAAGCAATTCCGCTTGCAATCGAATATTTGTCCAAAAGCACAAATGAAAACGGCAGATTCGTTTATGAAGCAAGTGTTGATACAAATAAAAAATACGGTTCGGTTCGTTATAATGCTCTGCGACATGCAGGCACACTTTATTCAATGTATCTTTGCGAAAAATATCTGAACAACAATTCTCTTCAACAAAAAAGATATTTGGCGTCCGAGTATTTTGTAAAAAAATATGTTAAAGAAGTTCTTCCTAACATGTATGCGGTCGTCTCCGATATGAAAGAAGAAAAACTTGATTCGCGTCAGGCAAAGCTCGGCGGAACAGGACTTGCACTGATAGGGCTTTCAAATCTTTATCCAGAAGGCAAAATTGATTTGAAAATTCTAAGAGGCCTCGGAGATTTTGCAATTTATATGCAAAAACCTGACGGAAGTTTCTATTCAAAATTTCTTGTTGATACCCGCCAGAAAGATGAAAATTTCGTTTCACTTTATTATCCGGGCGAAGTTTGTCTGGGACTTTTGTATTTGAATGAAGTTGACCCGCAGAAAAAATGGGTTTTAACGGCAAAAAGAGCCCTGTTATATCTCGCTAATTCAAGAAAAGATAAAGGTAAAAAAGTTCCGTTTGATCACTGGGCAATGCTTGCAACAAGAAAACTTTTTGAAACTCCGGATAATAGTTTGACTGCAGGCGAAAAACTTCTTTTACAAAAACACGCAGAACAAATGGCTAATTCAATTCTTGACAATCAAATTGTTGATTCAGGTTATAATTTCCGCGGCGGATTTGTAGAAAACGTTCGTTTATGCAGTATCGGCACCATAATGGAAGGTTTAGTCGCAATTTACTATTGTACGGACGACAAAAATCTGAAGGCAAGAGTTTTGAATGCGCTTAATCTCGGAACTGATTTCCTAAGCAGATATCAGGTGAAAGAAGGCGAAATGCGCGGCGGAATTCCGACAAGTGCATACTGGCGTCTTTCCAATGCAAGCGAAAGTTCTAAAGTTATCAGAATTGACAACGTTCAGCATGTTTTGTCTGCATGGATAACTTATCTGCAAATCGAAAAATAGATTGAGTTCAAAACAGGGCAAATAATTACGGAACTTTGCGGAATGAACAATCAATGTTTGCAAATGCAACTTCAAAAGCAAGTGTTGTCTGACCGCAGGGAGTTCACTTGCTTCGGGCATTTGCATTACAATTGATTAGTGAATGGAGAGCAGTTCCGTAATTATTTGCCCTGTTTTGAGTAACCTTACAAAATTTATAATGACGAACTTGTTACAACCTGATTGCGTCCACGCTCTTTTGCAATATAAAGTGATTTGTCCGCATTATCCAAAAATTCTTCAGGCGTCAAAATCTCTTCCTTCAAGCCCTCAACCCCGATACTTATCGTAATTTTCATACTGTTGCCGTCATAATAAAACGGATAATTCTCAATAGCTTTTCTTAATCTTTCCAACGGAATAATAGCTTTATCAGACGGGGTTTCGGTTAAAATTACAACAATTTCTTCTCCGCCGTATCTGAATACCATATCGGTTTTTCTGAAATTTTCTAAAGTCAGATATGCAATTTCCCTCAAAACATAATCGCCGCAAAGATGTCCGTAAGTATCGTTTATCTTTTTGAAAAAATCAACGTCAATAAGAGCAATACTTAAATCGCTTTTATACCGTTTTGCCCGCAAAAATTCCCGTTCAATCGTGTTTTCAAAGTGTCGTCTGTTATACAATCCCGTTAAAGGATCAGTGACAGACATGTATTTGGTGCGGGAATACATAAAATTAATTTTTTTAATAACATCAATTTTATTGCTTTCCGCAATCGGAAAACTTTTTATAATTTCTTCAATATTTTCCTGAATTTGATCCAGAACTTCCGGCGGCAAATCGAAATCGTTTCCCTTGAAATTGTCCATAACCGTCACCTCACACTAGGAACATTATATCATAAAAATTGAAATCGGATAATTTTTCTGGTAATGTTTTTGTATGAAATTATCAGCGGAAGAATTATTGAAAAAGTTTTCAAATGACTCATCACATCCTTTTGAAGTAAGAAGAATTGCAATGATGATATTTGATGAAGTTTGTGAAAAAGTTTTTGAAATGCCTGAGCAGGACAGAAAAATTTTGGAAAGTGCCGCGATACTGCATGATATCGGGTATTATGTCGACAGCAAAAGCCATAACAAACACAGCCAGCAGATGGTTTTAGAGCATGGAGTTTCTGGATTTGATTTAAGAGAGACGCGGTTTATTTCCTGTATATGCCGTTATCACAGGGGCGGGCTGCCGGATAAAGAAAAACATGAAATATACTGCGAATTAGATAAAAAGGACAGAAAAACCATCAAGCGTCTCGGCGGGATTCTCCGGCTTGCGGACGGCCTTGACAGAGCACACCTTTCTTTGATAAAGAAAATTACAGTGAATTACGACGATGAAAATAATATTGTAGAGTTTATTTTGACTCCGAATACGCCTGACTATTATCCTGATATAACTGCGGCAATAAGAAAACGGGATTTGTTTGAAATAGGTTTTAAAACACAGTCGGTTTTGAAGTTTTCACAGATTTAGTAGTTGTAAAAGCTGAATTGCAGACGGATTAACGGAATATTAAAAAATGTAACAAAAATTTTTGAAATTGTAACATTTCTTCATGAAAAATACTTTATATATATAAGGGAAAAATATGAAAGGGAAATGTTATGAGTTTCGATGCAAACGTGCTGAGCGTAAAGCCTGTAATCAGAGAAACTGCAAACATGAACAATGACGGCGGCGGCGGAAATCTTGGTTACATGCAGCGCGGCAAGCAGGAAGAAGAAAAAGAGAAAAAATTCTTTTCGGATGAAAGTATTTTTGACAAAAAGAATGAAAAAGATGTTTTTGTAAGCCGTAAAGAAATTGAAATTCCTCAGGAGTATCAATTCAGTCTTAAGAAAATTATTTTAAAATTAATCGCAAAAATCAAACGTGTAATCAGATAATTTTTAAATCATCCGGCGGCTTTACATAATAAGGGATTTGCGTAATAATCAGCGTATGGAAGAGATATTTGTTAAAACCGCTGACGGTGTTAAAATCGGGATAAATTTATACAAAACTTCGCATGATGAAGTTGTAATAATCTGCCCCGGCTGGTATATGACAAAAGACAGCAGAGCTTTTTCGTTACTTGCGGAAAAACTTTCGTCAAAATATGATGTTCTGTCAATGGATTTTCGCGGACATGGCAAAAGCGGCGGATTTTACACCTTCACATCCAAAGAAATATTAGATTTGGATGCGGTTGTGGATTATGCAAAGAAAAATTACAAAAAAGTTTATCTGGCGGGTTTTTCTCTCGGCGGAGCAGTTGTATTGATTTACGGCGCAGAGTATGGAAACATAGACAAAATCATAGCAGTTTCAGCGCCTTGTGATTTTTACAAAATCGAAAACAAAATGTGGCATCCAAATGCTTGGATTCCGACATTGAAAAAATTTGAGCCTAAAAGATGGATTTCAATTCGTCCGTCTCTTGTAATCCGCAGAAAAATCAGGCCGGAGGATATAGTCGGAAAAATTTCCGTTCCGACGCTTTTTGTTGCGGGCAGACGGGATGTTACGGTATGTCCGTGGCATACGGAGCGTTTGTATGAAAAAGCTGTGTGCGAAAAACGGCTTGAGATTTTTGAAAACGGTATTCATGCTGAGGATTTGTTTTTAGGCGAACCCGAACGGTTTTTGAAATTATGTTTTGACTGGCTCGGCTAGTGCAAAATTGCACTTAATCTTTTTTATGCTACAATTGCCATATGGAAAATAAAAAAATTAAAATAGGGTTAATCGGTCTTGGAACCGTAGGAACAGGTGTTTATAAAACTCTTGAGACGTTTAAGGATGTTGAAGTTACAAAAATTGCGGTGAAAAATATAAATAAACCCCGCAATATCGAAAATTTTAACACTTCAATTTTAACCGACGACTGTTACGAAGTTGCGTCAGATCCTGAAATTGATATAGTTTGTGAACTTATCGGAGGTGTTCAGCCTGCGTTTGATTTGATAAAAACTGCAATCAAAAACGGCAAACATATAGTTACTGCAAATAAAGAACTTCTTGCAAAACACGGCGAAGAGCTTTTTAACTTTGCTGAAAAGTACAATAAAGTTGTTCTCTATGAAGCCGCAATCGCCGGCGGAATCCCGCTTATTATGCCGATAAAAACGATTATGGCGGGCAACAAAATCAACAAAATCGAAGCGATTTTGAACGGAACAACAAACTATATTCTGACAAAAATGGATGTTCAGGGAGCGTCTTATGCTGATGTCTTGAAAGAAGCGCAGGAACTGGGTTATGCAGAAACCGACCCGACAGGAGACGTTGAAGGTTTTGATGCCGCTTACAAAATCACGACATTAGCGACAATCGCGTTTAGAAAAAGAATTAAACTTGATAATGTTTACCGCGAAGGTATCACCAAAATTCGTGCGCAGGATATGCACGCGGCAAACGATTTGGGCTACAAAATAAAACTTATAGCTTCTGCCTCAATTGATGATGACGGACGTGCAGATGTAAGAGTTCATCCGATGCTGATTTCTAAAAAATCAACCTTAGCACACATTGATTATGTGACTAATGCCGTAAGCCTTTCAGGACATCCGATAGGGGATATTACGCTTTCCGGCCCCGGAGCAGGTGAATTTCCGACGGCAAGCTCCGTTGTCGGCGATATTCTTGCAATTGCTGCAGAACTCGGGAAAACAGATTATCTTCTTCCGATGATGCGGTGCCGGCATGATGAAACGGCAGAATGCGTCAACATAAAAGATACAATGAATAAGTATTATCTTTCAATCAATGCAAAAAACAATAAAGGCGTAATCGGTACAATCGGAAAGATTTGCGAAGAAAACGACATAAGCCTTCAAAGTATTGTTCAAAGAGGCGTTGACGAGGATAACACCGCAAATATTACGGTAATCACGGAACTTGCACTGGAAAAAAACATGCGCCGTGCGGTTGATGCCTTTGAAAGAGACAAATTTATAAACAAAGTCAACAGCCTGATTCGTGTTCAGGTGTAAAATAAATAAAAGAGGTTATTATGTACTATCAGGGATTAATAAACACATTCAGAGAATACCTTCCGGTAACGGACAAAACTCCGGTCGTAACACTTAATGAAGGAAATACGCCTTTAATTAAAGCCGACAATCTGGCAAAAAAAATCGGGCTTGATGCTGAAATTTATTTGAAATTTGAAGGCTGTAATCCAACAGGAAGTTTTAAAGACCGCGGTATGACAATGGCTGTTTCAAAAGCTAAAGAAGCAGGCTCCGGCGCTATCATTTGCGCTTCAACCGGAAACACCTCTGCCTCCGCTGCCGCATACGGCGCAAAAGCGGGATTGAGAACATTTGTTTTGATTCCTGACGGTTATATCGCACTTGGCAAACTTTCACAGGCAATGATGTACGGTGCGGAAATTATCGCAATTCAGGGCAACTTTGACGAAGCGTTGGAATTGGTAAGAAAAATCGCTGACAAATACCCGATTACCTTAGTCAATTCCGTAAACCCTTACAGAATTGAAGGTCAAAAAACAGGTGCTTTTGAAATTATTAATGCACTCGGAAAAGCTCCGGATTATCACTTTATTCCTGTCGGAAACGCAGGAAATATCACTGCTTACTGGAAAGGTTATAAAGAATGGCATGCCGCAGGTAAAATTTCTGCATTGCCTAAGATGATGGGATTTGAGGCAGAAGGTGCGGCCGCAATTGTTAAGGGTGAAAGAATCTTTAAACCGGAAACACTTGCAACTGCCATTCGTATCGGTAACCCTGCAAGCTGGAAACAGGCAGAGGCCGCACGTGACGAAAGCAACGGTATGATTAATTTTGTAACGGATGAAGAAATCGTAAAAGCCTATAAACTCATTGCCTCAACCGAAGGAATTCTTGCAGAACCCGCAAGTGCTGCATCAGTTGCAGGTTTGATAAAAGTTAAAGACCGGATTAAAACAGGCTCAAAAATCGTTTGTATTTTGACAGGCAACGGACTTAAAGACCCTGACAATGCAATCAAGTATTCAAATGCAGATGTCAAAAAGACAACCTCAGAAATGAACGATATTTTAAAAGCTATGAATATTTAGTACAGTTCTGCGAAAAATTTTATATAATAAAAGAAAAAAATAAAACGAGGAGTAAAAATGGTGAAAAAGCGTGCTATGATTGAAATTCAGGGGGAGGGGGCAACCTGTAAAACAGCTCCTCAGCGCGATTTAGCAGTTTTTGAAATTTGTTTCTGGCCGGAAAGATTTAAGGATAAGATTAGCCGGAACAGCTATAGGCTGAAGAGACAAACTTCTATAAATCTGCGTAAACCAGCCTTTACAATGGCAGAAGTTTTGATAACACTCGGTATAATCGGGGTAGTTGCCGCAATGACTCTGCCTTCTCTCATAAACAACAGCCGCAATAAAGAATTGGAAGCGAGTTTAAAAAAGAATTATTCTGTTATTCAGCAGGCGCTTGATATGTATCAGACACAAAACGAAACAAGAATTATTCCGGGCTCTCTGAAAGCCGGAGAATTAAGAACTTTATTAATGCCGTATTTTAATATAATTGAAGATTGCGGAACTGGCAGCAGCAGCAAATGTCTGCCGAATTTTGGAATCGATATAGAGGGTACATCGGATTTATATAAAGGGTTCAGTAAAGAAAAAATTAATCTGGATTTGGTTGACGATGGTCAATTTGTGCTAAATGACGGCAGTTTAATTTTGTTTGAAAATACCAAGCCTACATATAATAACAGAAATTTATTTATATCAGTTGATGTAAACGGTTACAACAAACGACCGAATCGCTGGGGACATGATTTGTTTACATTCCAGCTAATGAATGACGGCAGAATTTTACCGATGGGTGCAGAAGATAGTCTATATACTGATATGAATACCTATTGTTCATCAAATTCGACTCATCTTTATAACGGAATTGCCTGTACATATAGAGCACTGACAGAAAAAGACTACTTTAAAAACCTCCCGAAATAAAAAATAAAGCAGCCCGTAAGCCGTGTTCTGTTTATAGATAATCATCTGTCTGGTATTGTGATTACTCACAATCTCTAGCGATATTTCCGAAGTTGGCGGACAACCTTTGTAACCTTCGAGTTAATCTTGCATCCTATCGGGGGTTGCCTGGCCGATGTTTCTCAACACCGCCGGTGAGCTCTTACCTCGCCGTTGCACCATCGCCTGTGACTATAAGTCCATCGGCAGTCTGCATTTCTGTGGTCCTATCCACCGGCTCGCGCCGTCCGGAGTTTCTCCGGCGATCTGTCCTTGGATGCACGGACTTTCCTCACATTGTTGACCGGACGATAAAGTCTTACCATCCATTTGAAACTGCCTTGCAGCATAGCTTCTGTCAGCGCAATGCGCGATTATCCGGCTGCTTTATTGAAAATAATTATACCATATTTTAGACCGGTAAGAGGAGGATTTTTTTGTAAATTTTTATTAATATTGTAGCAAAATAATTTATTTAGATGAGTTAATATAGCATTGAATCAGCTATACTCTAGTAAACACGTAGAAAAACACAACAAAAGTGTGTCGAGGGTAGAATTATGGTCGATAACAGGTCAGCAGGATTTTTCGGGATTGGCGGCTCTTTTAACTTTAAGAGCGGCGACATTTCAGGCACAGCTGCCAGAACTCAGGATGATAAAATGGGTCAGGGCGGCGAGTATTTTGCACAGCAAAAACGCGAGGAAGAAGAAGAGCAGAATGAATCCGAAAAATATATGGACAGAAGTGCTGTTTTGCGTGCGACACTCAATTCTCTTGCAATGATGAATGTTGCAAACGTTATCAATGCAAAGAAGAAACAGTTGATTCTTGATGAAAAAAACAGAAATAATCGTCAAAATAATCAAAGAAAAGATGAACGCGAGGACGATTTAGAGAAATCTGATGCTGCACGTGATGAAGATTCTTCTGATTTAACTTAATTTATTGTGCAGCCTGTTTATAAACCTGTTTTGCGGTGAAATTTGAAGTTTTACTTAGTCGAAGATACTTTTAATTTCTTCAGTTTTTTCACCTTTTTTAGAGTTTTGCATTAAAAGTTCACCGTGATAAAAAGGATTTGAACCGTTTTTATCTTTGCTGGTGCTGTTGCTGATAATGCTGTTGAATGCAGGTGTTCTTTGAGTTTGTGTTTGACTGTTAACTTCATTAACAGAAATTGTCATTTTGCCTTCAACATTTTTAGAAACATTTTGTGCGGCTTGAGAGTTTAAGTATTGAATTGCTTTTTGAGCACTTTCGCTCAATTGGATTTGTAAACCGCTATTGTTAAGTGCGATTTGTTTTGCAACCTGAGTATCGACATTGCCTTTGTACAAATCAACGCCCATATCGGTTACTTTCAGAACATTTCCGAATGAATTGTTTACATTATACTGGCTGTTTTTTGCTTCCGCTCTTTTTAAGATTTCTGCTGAAACCTGTTTAAGAACGGAAGTGTCGATGCCGAGTTTGTAGTTGTTGTAAACATTCAGAGCCATTTTTACGTATCCCTTTTATAACATTTCCTTATTATTTTTATTCGGCAGGTTTATGTTGAAACTTTAGGGATTTAATTGAACTTGTTAACAAAAGTTTACAAAAACATAAAATCATGACAATTTTCAGGGAATAATATACTTAATATATATACAAGGTATATAGCAGAGAGATAAACTATGGGTTTAGCTAAAACAAATTACGTATTAAGCAACATAAATGCATTATTGGGCAGCACAGTCGGCGCAATAAACGATAAAAATAACGGTGTTGACCCCGGAACTACTCTGGTTAATTTCGGACTGAACGTTATGAACGGAGGAGTCAGAAACGCTGTTGCTTATGATATTCGCAAACATACCGGCAGCAGTATAGGATTTTTGATTAACGGCATGGCAGGGTACGGTAATCAGGAAGCCAATGTAAAAGGTTCTCTGGGCTTGATGGGTGCATCAATGATGACTTCTATGATGGGGCCGTTCGGCTGGGGCGGAGGCTGGTTTGGCGGCGGTTTCTGCGGTCCGAGTATCTTTGGCGGCGGATGTTTTGGCCCGCCGGTTGCTCCTATGCCTCCGATGATGGGATTCCCGACATCTTATACTGAAATAAATATTACAACAAACGGACGCGGTTTCAGACACTTCCACTGCTAGTCAGTAAGATTTTGCCAGTCTTGTGAAACCTTGTTAAGTACCGATTTTGTGTCTGATTTATCCAGCAGAATTTCTTGGACTGCTGCATTTATCAGATTGTTAATATCTTTTTGATTTCGTTCCGATTTCATTACCGGTTCGACTTTTTCAAGCTGCTTTGCGCTGATAACGCGGGCTTTTGACATTAAATCACCAGAATCGTATGTTGTATAAAATTCGTTTTTTAATGCTTTTTTGTTTGTTGCAATAATATTTGTAAGTTTTGCCAGTTCAATCTGGTTTTGTTCATTTGTCAAAAATAGAGCAAACTTTAGAGCTTCATCTTTATTTTTTGCGCGCAGCGGAATGACAAAGTTCATTAGTGAAAAATCGTTCTGTCCGAGTTCTCCTGTAATCTGCGGGGCGACATCGGTTACTTTATAAATTGACGGGGCGTTTTCCTTTATCATGTTTAAAAAGTTTGCGCCTGCCTGAAAGAGTGCGATATTTCCTGACATATATTTTTCTAACGCTTCTCTGTGAGTTTGTGTGATACTTTCTTTCGGTATGAGATTTTTTTGATAAAGTTCTTTGAACATTTCAAACACTTCGGCAGATTTATCGGAATCTATTGCGGTGTATGAATTTACGCCGTATTTATTTAAGATTCTCAGCATTGTATCATTTTCTGTTATATTTGGAAGAAAAATATACGCATTTGTTTTTGTGCGGACTGCAGGAGCCGAATTTTTTAATTCTTCGTAAGTTTTCGGCACATTAATTCCGGATTTTTCAATAATGTCTTTGTTAAATATGGTGACTGCGGATGTTGCGTACCAGGGAATTGAATACAGTCGGCCTTTGTATTTTAAAGAGTCGACTATGCCGTCATTAAAATCTTTGACAGATTCCTGCGGAATTTCATACAGGGTTCCTTTTTGTGCAAGCGTTGCCGAAAAGTCAGGATTTAAATTAATCAAATCCGGCGGATTATCGCTCAGAACAGAAGCAAGAGTGCGTTTTTCCCCTTCTGAAAACGGAACATCAATCCATTTGATTTTTATATCGGGATTTTGAGATTCAAAATCTTTGATAACTCTGTTCATATACTCAGAAAAATCGCTCATTTGAAGCGTCCAGACAATCACTTCATGCAGGGAGTTGTCTTTGTGTTTAAGGCTGCTTAAAGGGGCAGTCAGGATTAACAGAAATACTATTACCAGAATAAGTAGAAATTTTCTCATTCGCCGACCTTTCATTTTGATGTTAAAATTATACTATGAATAATTTGTTTACGGAACTTGAAAATCAGAATAAACAGATTCCTCTGGCGGAAATTTTGCGCCCAAAAACTCTGGAGGAATTTTTGGGGCAGAGTAATGTAGTATCTTCAAACAGTCCGATTTTGAATCTTTTAAAAACAAACAGGCTTTTTTCAATAATTCTCTGGGGAACTCCGGGGTGCGGCAAAACAACGCTTGCACGCCTCATTGCAACAAAAACAAATGCGAATTTTATTGAGATTTCCGCCGTAACCTCAGGCGTCAAAGATATTAAAGATGCTGTTGAAAGTGCAAAAAATGCTTTGCGAAGCGGAACAAAGACAATTTTGTTTATTGATGAAATCCACAGATACTCCAAAACACAGCAGGATGCACTGCTTCCTCATCTAGAAAACGGAACCTTGTTTTTGATAGGTTCAACTACTGAAAATCCTTCATTTCAGGTTGTTCCCGCGCTTTTGTCGAGATTGCAGGTGATAAGGCTTAATTCAATAGATGATGAGAGCATGAAAACTATTATTAAAAAAGGTTTTGCCTACCTTGCAAAGCATTATACAGCAATGGATTGTGAAAGCGGGGTTCTGGATTTTATAGTCAATTTGGCCAGAGGAGATGCAAGATATGCGCTCAACGTTGTAGAAAACGCGTATTTTGCAAGTGATTTGAAGGACAACAGACGAAATTTAACAGTTTCAATTATTGAAGAAATTTGCCAGAAACGTAATACGAGATATTCACAGCAGGAACATTATGATTGTGCGTCTGCTTTTCAAAAAAGTTTGCGCGGAAGCGACGCGGATGCTGCAATTTATTATCTTGCAAAAATGATTGCGGCAGGTGAAGACCCAAGATTTATTGCAAGAAGATTAATTGTCTGTGCGGCTGAAGATGTCGGGCTTGCTGACCCTAACGCAATGAATATTGCAGTAAATGCCTACAAAGCCGTTGAACTTCTGGGACTTCCGGAGGGAAGGATTCCTCTTGCGCTTGCTGTTATTTATGTTGCGCGTGCACCGAAAAATAACAAAGCAATATGTGCAATTGATGAGGCTTTGGCTGATATTGACAGCGGAAAAGACTTCCCGCCTCCGATGCATCTGCGTGATGCGCATTATAAAGACGCTAAAAAATACGGATTTGGAATCGGATATATATACAGTCATGACGCTCCGGATGTTTATCAGCAGTTTTTGCCTGATGAATTGAAGGATAGAAAGTATCTGTAGTGTGCAGGAATTATAAATAATAAAAAAAGCGGACTGATTTTAATCAGCCCGCTTTTTTTTGTAACTTACATTATATCTTGTTTAATTCATCGGAATAGTCAATTTTTGTCCGATAGAAAGTTTGTTCGGATTTGCCATGTTGTTAGCCTGCATAACTGCTTTTGCTTTTTCAGGGCTGTATCCGCCGTAAAATCTGATTAAAATGCTTTCAAGAGTATCGCCGTTTTGTACGGTATAAACTTCTGCTGAAGCATTTTCAGTCGTAGCAGCCGCCTCAGTTGCAGTTGCCGGAATTAAGTTAATCTTTTCCGTCTGAACTTTAGCACGTCCGGGATTGAAAATTTGATTTTCATCCTTTGTTGAAATGTGATGTGATGAAATGTTAACCAATCCGACTAAAATCAGCATTGAAATCGCACCTGCTATAAATCCGGTTGCAAGATAAACGCTGGGTGACTTTTCTGCTTTCTGGCTGATTTTAAAATTCTGCCAGAGAACGTCTAATTCTTTTTCTTTGTTGGGTCTTACATAAACGTTCGGTGTGTTATCGTAACTATCCTGTCTGTATTTTGAAAGTGCCTCTAAAACAGCCATCTTCTCCTTAGATAAATTTGATCTTCTGATAGTTGAACTCTTCATATATACCTCACTACCCTAATTAATAAATTGTTCTTGCCAGTATCCTATCATGAGTTTTTGCATTAATCAAGTTAAATGTTAAGTTTGTTTATATTTTTGACATGTTGTTGCAGAGACGCAAGTCATAGGTTATAATTATATATATGAAAATTCTTGGGATAGACCCCGGTATGGCAATAGTCGGGTATAGTTTAATAGAATTTGATAATGATGCATTAACTCTTGTCACCTCGGGTTCGATTCAAACCGCAAAAGGTCAAAGAGAATCCGCAAGGCTTCTGGAAATTTTCAACGATATTACGACTATTATTGATACTTATAAGCCTGATGTTTGTGCTATTGAAAAGCTGTTTTTCTTCCGCAATCGTACAACAGTAATGCCGGTTGCTCATGCAAGAGGTGTTATTCTGACGGTTTTGGAGCAGTTTAAGGTGCCGGTTTATGAGTACACTCCGATGGAGGTTAAACAGGTTTTGACAGGCTACGGAAGGGCTGATAAAAAAGAAGTTGAACATATGGTGAAACTGGCACTTGATTGTGACAATCTTCCGAAATTGGACGATACTATTGACAGCATAGCTATTGCAATCTGTCACACACGTTCTTGTGTAAATCAGCCTGTAATGGTATAATAATAAGTAAAAATGGGAATATGAGGATAGATTATGTATAGAAAAAAATTCATGGTAATTGCAACTGTTTTTGTTATGGGACTTTTAGGCGTGATGATATGGAGTTCGAATGTTGTTGCAGATCACAATCAAAATGTAAATGCCGGAAATGGTCCGACAATTGAGGAAGGTGACTTTGGAAAAGAACATCTTAAGGATATAGAACAGCAAGAACAAATAGAACAACCTGATGCACCGGCAAGACCTGAAGTTGATATGCAGCAGACTAATAGAAGACCATCCGAACCTCTTTTAATAAATGACCAAAACATAGAGCCTCGAATTGAGTATCGTTCTAAGCGTGCTAAAAGAATTCCGACGAACTATCTTGAAGATTTGGCTGACATGAGTAAATTAATTCTCTGGAACAAATCTACTTTCCCGTTAAAGGTATTTATAAAAGATGAAGCAAATATTGATAACGACTTTTTAAGCGGTATTAAATCAGGATTCAGTAACTGGCAGAGAGTTTCAAAGAGTTTTGTTGCGTTTGACTTCGTGCTGGATCAAAAAGATGCTAACATTATTGTTGAAGTTGTCGACACCCCGACAGTTGACTGTTCAGTTGAAGAAAACGGTATCGACTACGGATTTGAAATTCAAGGCAATCTTTTGAAAAGCGCATATATGAAAGTACCTAAAAAGAATTGTGATGGCAGTGATGTTGAAAACTCTAACCTGTATGTGGCTGTACAACACAGTTTGGGACACGTTTTAGGTATTCAAAATCACAGTACTACTTCAACGGATACAATGTATGCTGAATCCACTTATGAAAACGTTAATGTAACAGGTGCGGATGTTGATACTTTGAAACTTCTTTATTATTTTACACCAAAAGTATCTAACAAAGGTTACACATCAAAAGAACTTCAAGGAAAACTGCGTTTTTCCGCAATAAAAAATATGTCGCAGTCTGAAATTGATGATTATTTGCTGGAAAATGCTCCCGATGAAGATAACACAAACAAAAAAATGGAAACTTTGATATCAGAAGGTTTGAAGGCATACGACCAAAATAATTATCAGGAAGCAATTTCATCTTTGTCATCCGCATTGCCTATGGCAACAGACAAAAAGGATATAAGCTTTTTGAATAAAAATCTTGCGGTTATTTATCTGAAAAGCGGTGATGCAAAATCAGCATTGAAATATGCTCAAGTCGCCGAAGAGCTTAATCATGAACCGTTGAATCAATTTCTTTTGGCTTATGTAAACAATCAACTCGGACAACAAGATGAAGCTTTAAATATATTAAGTGTTCTGTTGAAGCATTATCCGAGATTACGTCAATCTTATGTTTTAGCGGCGCAAATTTATAACGAACGTCAGGATGTTGATAAGTTGGTAGAAATATCAAAACAATCACTGGGCAACTTCCCGACCAATCCTCCTGTTGTATATACTCCGCCTGTAACGTCAGAAGAACAGATTGATGAATCCGCAGGTGAATCTGAAAATCAGTACGAAGGCAGCGAAGCGGAATCCGGTGAAAGTGTGAGTGAATAATTTCCGTGCTATAATTTTTGAAGCGGAGAGCTTTAATGAATAAATCAATAGTGAAAATAATTTTGTTATTAAGTATATTTTTGGGAATAGTCAGCGGTCTGCTGACTATTGTCCCGTATGCGGGCGAAATTATATTTTGGCTGTTGATTACCGTTGCGGCACCCGTTGTAATTATCTTTATGACACGCGCCGGATTGCTGGAGATAAATACGGTCAGGCAAAGTGCAGTTCTTGGCGGAATAATCGGTTTTGTTTCATTTCTCGCATTTTCGGCGGTTTATATTCCGATTGTGATAATTCTTGCCAAATTCTTTAACTACTCGGCTAATCCGGGGGTATCAATGTTTTTGAGTAATGCTACTCTCGGGTTGATAATAATGCTTGCAATTTTTATGGGCGTGCTGTCTGCTACGGTAAATTCATTCAGCGGGTTTGTTACATATTACCTTATTGAATTTAACAAGTCCGCAAAAACTTCCGAAAATAATGACTACAGACAATTTGATATAAGAAAGCAGAGATAAATGACAGAATTTCATTCAAAAATAAAGACAATTGAATGGGTTGATAATTATTCCAAAATGGTTGATCAAACCCTTTTGCCGTACGAATTTAAGTATGTAAAAATAACGGGCGGCCAGCAAATGTTTGACGCAATAAAAACAATGATTGTACGCGGAGCACCGGCAATCGGCGTTGCGGGCGCGCATGGTGTTGTTTTGTATGCGCAGGAACTCGCAAGTAAAAATCTTTCCCGTGATGAATTTATTGAACAGCTTCTTGCAAAAGCGGATTATATGGCAAGTTCGCGTCCGACGGCAGTGAATTTGATGTGGGCTGTTGAAAGGCAAAAAGAAGTTATCAAAAATTCAAAATCCGATATACAAGGGATTGTTGAAGAGCTGAAGCAAAACGGAATAAAACTGGAAGATGAAGACATCCGAATAAACAAAAAAATCGGTGATTTCGGCGCAGAAGTTGTACAGAAAGGGGCAACGATATTAACTCATTGTAATGCCGGCGGACTTGCGACAGTTGGTTACGGAACGGCACTGGGGGTTGTACGAAGTGCTTTTGCAAAAGACAATACAATTCAGGTTTTTGCGGATGAAACACGTCCGCGTCAGCAAGGGGCAAGAATTACAACATTTGAACTTACTATGGACGGAATCCCGACGACATTGATAACTGACGGTATGTGTTCATATTTTATGAAAAAAGGCATGATTGATATGGTTTGTGTAGGAGCGGACAGAATTGCGGCAAATGGTGATGCTGCGAACAAAATAGGAACATATACGCTGGCAATAGCGGCCAAATATCATAATATACCGTTTTATGTAGCGGCACCTTTGTCGACGATTGATACATCAATTGCCACAGGGGATGAAATTGTAATTGAAGAGCGTTCAAGAGAAGAGGTTACTCATATTAACGGCAAAATTATTTGTGCGCCGGAGGTTAATGTAATAAATCCGGGGTTTGATGTAACTCCGAACGAATTAATTACTGGAATCATAACCGAGGTTGGAATTTTGCGTCCGGATTACAAAAAATCAATCGCGGAGGCATTTAAAAAGTAATTGATAATAAGGCGCCGCCTGCGGCGGCGCCTATTCTGTAAGAATAAACAGCTTTCTAGCCCCTTTGGGCAAGTTCGGCAAACTCTTTTTTAAACTCTTCAAACGGTATTTTATACTTCATATTCCCCTCAATATCCATACTGCCGGTTTCTTCTGCCCCAAAACGCGCAAACAGCCGTTTCGCCGGAATGTTTGCGATATTAACAACCCAGCTTATCTCTTTTACATTATTTTCGTCTGCTTTTTGGCAAATCCTTCCGGTCATCTCTTTTAAAGCCGAAATCCCGAATTTGGTATGTTTGTATTTATCCGCCAGAGTCATAAATTCAATATGTCCGATTGATTTTTCCGTATCAATTTTAAAGGAGTATCCGCCTGCCATTTTGTTGTTGTTAAAAACCGCTTCCACATAGCAATCAGGCTTGTTTAACCTGTACCAGAACGGCAGGCATGCTATTTTTGTTGCAAGTTTGTCCAGAAGCTCTGCCAGAATGTTGCAGCTGGGCAGGTTATTATTGTATGCTTCAAAAAATATTTTTGCCAGTTCTGAAATTTCTTTTTTATTTTGAAGTGGTCTTACCAGCATTCCGCAAAAAGAAATCCGATTATTCGGTGCTAAAAAATTTGAAGTGCAAATTTTTGTCAGTCTGAAATTTTTATCAGCGGCTGAACAGTTTGAGAGGAAAGCGTCGTATTTGCGTGGAGCAAAATTCGGCTTTTGTTTGTTTGATACACCGAAAGCGGTTCTGTTATACAGTGTAAAATTTGGCGAAATCCCGAGCATTTTTTCTATCCGGAAAATAATTATCTAACGGTTTGTTGAAAATCGTAACAGTATTCCAAACACATGAGAAAAATATTTTTTGCTAGATTAGTTCACCTTGCAAATACCATGTTTTTGTTCCGGTAATTTTTACATTCAAAAATTCGCCTGTGCGGTCTTTGTCACAAGGAATATGAACGATTTTATTGTTTCTCGTTCTGCCGGTAATTACGTTTTTGCCCTTGTGGTTTTCAAAGTTTTCAATCAAAACTTCCATTGTGCGTCCGACGTATTTTTTGTTTGATTTCAGACAATTTTCTCTTACTTTTTCGTTTAATCTTGCAAGTCGTTCAGTTTTAACATCTTCATCAATGAATTTGTCAACCCATTTTGCCGCAACTGTTTTTTCGCGCGGAGAATAAGCTGCGGTGTTGGAATAGTCCAGTTCAAATTCGTCAATGGCCGTTAAGGTTTCTACAAATTGTTCCTCTGTTTCACCGGGGAAACCTGCAATAAAATCGCTTGTAATTGTCACATCAGGAACTCTGTTCCGAACTTTTTCAACTATTTTTTTGTAAGTTTCGCGGTCATATCGTCTGTTCATTTTTTTCAAAACTTCACTTGAGCCGGACTGCATCGGAATATGAAAATATTCACAAACCTTGTCTAACTCCACAACAGTATCAATAAGTTCATCGGTAATATCCGTCGGATAAGAAGTTACAAAACGAATTCTGAATTGTCCTTCAAGAGCGTTCAATTCTCTTAACAAATCCGCCAGACGATAGTTTTTATCTTTAAAATCTTTGCCGTAACTGTCAACGTTTTGTCCCAGAAGCGTAATTTCTTTAAAACCGTTTTTCAAAGCAGCCTTTGCCTCTTTGATAATAATTTCAGGAGTTCTTGAGCGCTCGCGGCCTCTTGTGTAAGGTACAATACAATATGTACAGAAATTGTTGCAGCCCTCTGTTATCGGAATCCATGCATTGACGCTTTTTACTCTGTTGATTTCATATTGAGAGGCTTTGTCATCTTCTGTTGCATTTGTTTCCGTGCATTCCAGAACCCTTTCCCCGTTTTCGATTCTTTTTATAATGTCAGGAAGAGAATAAATTTTGTGCGTGCCCAAAACAAAATCAACATACGGCGCGCGGCGAAAAACCTCTTTCATCTTCTGCTGCGCAACGCATCCGCAAAAACCTATCTTTAAATCAGGTTTTGAAGTCTTTTTCCACTGTCCCCAGACTCCAATAAGACTAAAGGCTTTATCTTCGCTCAACTGTCTGATTGAACAGGTATTAACCATTACCAGATCGGCTTCTTTTGCATTTTCAGTCTGTTCGTATCCGAAATGAGAAAGCATTCCAAACATTCTTTCACTGTCGGATTTGTTCATCTGGCATCCCATGGTTTCTATATAAACTTTTTTCATCTGTTACTTCCTTAAATTATTTTCGGCAAATTAATTATATTATAAACAAGAATGCTTTAACAGGCTGACTATTTTTCAGGCGCCGCCGCAGGCGGCGCCTGAATGAAAATATCCTTAACATTGCTTGACTTTTGCCGGTAAAAATTATATTCTGAAGTTAGGTCTTTTGTACTATGAAGGGGTTAAGATAGATAATGGGATTTAAGAAAAAGAATATTCTTTCACTTCTGGACGAGCGAACTAAAAAATACGGTGAAAGAATTGCTCTGGGAACGAAAACACCGCTCGGATGGAAAGAATTTACATACAAAGGCATCGGAATGCTTTCAAGAAAGCTGGCATGCTATTTGATTGATGATTTGAATTTGCAAAAAGGCGACAGGCTTGCAATTTTATCAGAGTCTAAACCCGAATACGGCGCCTGTGTTTTTGCGTCAGCAATGGCCGGAATGATTTCCGTGCCGCTTGATATAAAACTTACTAAATATGAACTAATAAACATTCTCTCGGATTGTGAACCCTGCGTAATGCTGGTTTCCCGCGCGCATCTTGAAATGGCTGTTGAACTTCAGAAGGAATTGCCGTTTTTAAAAGAAATTATTCTTACGGATGAGCCTGCTGCGGGTGAAAATTATAAAAGCCTCTACAATCTTCCGGAAAATTACGAAGCACGTTGGCGTCCAAGATCTTCTAAATCCACTGCCTTTATAATTTATACCTC
>CALVAS010000017.1 GCA_944325585.1 Candidatus Gastranaerophilales bacterium | reverse complement strand
AAGTGGAGAAAAAAAAAAAGGAAAGGGAGGTAAGAAACTGAAAAGGGAAGCCTTTGATGGGTTTTAGGGGGGGGGGGGGCAACCAGCAATAATGCTCCTCAGACGATTTTAAGGTATTGTAATTCCTCAGAAAGCGTCAGTTCTTGTTCGGGTGATTTTTTAAAACATTTACACCGCAGATTTTTTAACCCCGCCTTTACCATGGCAGAAGTTTTGATAACGCTCGGCATAATCGGAATCGTTGCCGCTATGACTCTGCCGACGGTTATTAATAATATTCGGGACAAACAGTTTAAATCAATGTTTAAAAAACAATATTCGGTGATGTCACAGGCTTTGCAGATGCTGTATGCCGAGGATCAGACTCCGCAGGAGTTCTCTGACTGGAGAGAGATGCCGTATTATGTGTGCAGGCTGGGTGAATATTTAAATGCTATACAGTCCGGATTGAAATGCGCTGAAATGGCTGAATCGGGTGATTACCAAAATTTTGAAGGTCATCGTAACACTAAAGTTTCATGGCATAAAAACGGTGAATGGTATAACCGCAAAAAGGAGCCTCAATTTTTGAATGAGGGTTATATGTTTATGACATACTATCTTGCCGATGGTGCATGGGTAAACTTTAATGCAACAAGAACTATATTTGTAGATGTAAACGGCAGACAAAAGCCTAATACTATTGGACGGGATATTTTTTACTTTTATCTTCCAAAAAACTCCGGTAATAATTTAACATTTTTTGAAAGCAACAACGCAAATTTGAATGTGAACGGTTCTTCAGGCGCGGCTTATTGGGCTACAATAAATCGTGAAAACTACAAAGAAGATTGTGAAAGCGGATCCGGCTGGGGATGTTCACCTGTTTATATCCTTGATTAACACTGATTCAAAAAGCAGGCGCTCATGTGATTTTCTCCGACCGTAAAGTTCGGCGGGATTTCGTTGCCGCACGGTTCAAAACAATATTTACACCTCGGGTGGAATCGGCAGCCCGAAATATCCTGATGAATTGTCGGCGGCTGTCCGTGAATCGTTTCTAACGTTTCACCGCGTTTTGAAGGTATCGAATTTAGCAGTGCAAGCGAATAAGGATGATTAGGCTTTTCAAAAAACTCTTTGGCCGGTGCATTTTCAACGATTCTGCCCGCGTACATTACGGCAATTTCATCAGCGTTTTCACCGACAAGCGCCAGATCATGCGTAATTAACAAAACAGATGTTCCCAGCTGAGATTTTATATCAGACAAAAGTTTCATAATCTGTGCCTGAATCGTTACATCAAGAGCCGTTGTCGGCTCATCAGCAATAAGAATTTGTGCATGACATGCAAGCGCCATTGCAATTATTGCTCTCTGCTTCATTCCGCCCGAAAATTCGTGCGGATATGATTTAAGCCTTTCCGACGCGCATGGAATCTGAACCATTTCAAGCGCCTCAAGCGCTTTTTTCCTGGCCTCGTCACCCTTAAGATGCTGATGAATTTTTATAACCTCCAGAAGCTGGTTTTCAATTGTATATAAAGGATTTAAAGAGGTCATCGGATCCTGCGGAATCAATGCGATTTTTGCGCCTCTTATTTTTTGCATCTCTTTTTCTTTTAAACCCAGAATGTCCTGTTTTTTATATAAAATTTGTCCGCCAGTTATCCTTGCGTTTTTTGGCAAAAGTCTTAAAATGCTCATGGCGCTCATTGTTTTTCCGCATCCGCTCTCGCCCACAAGCGCTAAAGTCTTACCCTCTTCAAGAGCAAAATTTATGTCAAAAAGCGCCTGTCTGAATCCGCTCTCTGTTTTAAACCCCAAATTTAAATTATTAACTTCTAATATTTTCATATATCAAATTATACACGATAAAACAAAAAACAAATAACTCTTCCGGCTAGCTGTTTTTAATAACAAAAATGTTACGAAATGTAAATATAACTTTAAATGTCGGAAAATCTTGAGTTGCGGGCGTTTTTGCCATCCTCAAACAGGCTGAAAGCATGTAACCATGCAATTTTCGGGAGCAAAATTTTTTTATAAAAGCATAGGGGTAAAATAGCACACACTATTTTATGAAAAAAAGAAAAGGTCAAATTTGAAAGGGGAAAATTATGACAGATGCAGTAAAAGGAGTTTCTGTGCAATCTGTTGGGTACGAAGACGGTCAGTACAGACGGTCAAGACTGGACAGATTGAAAGCAAGAGCTTTGAAAACCAGCAGGGAAGCAAGAAGTGTTTTCAAAGATGAAAAAACTCAGGAATACAAACAGAATATTCCCGAGTTGACAAATCGTGAAGCAAAATCTTTTGGTAAAAAAGCAATGCAGAACGAAACGGCAGCCGCAAGGGTTGACGACAGAATGGTTTATATTGATCAGAACAAAATGAATGCTGTTCAATCAGCAATGCCGGACAGAGATCATGTTTACATTTCAAATGAAAAAGTCCGCAAAATTATTGCTGAAAATCCCGAAGACTTCTATATTGACGGTGAATTTTCAAGCGATCAGTACAAAAGAAGATTTGGCGGATTTACAGGTTTTGATAACAAAGGTAATTTGGATGAAATTGCAACGGCATCAGCAGATTACGGAGTAAGCAAACGAACAATCAGAAAAGCAATGGATTACGCAGGTTATGATCTTGAAAAAGATTTAACTTGGTTGTATAAATCCCTTGCATTCCTTGGTGTTCTTGGCGCAACCGCCGGAACCGGCGCACTTCTTGGTGCATCATTTACAAGTAATGTATGGGGTATTCATAACGACGGTTCATCTGAACTTTTGGATACAATCAAATCAACTGACAACTCCGCACAAATCGGCGGATTACGCGGTCTGCTGACAGGTTTGATTCCGGCAATCGCTCTGGCTGCAGTTGTTAAAGATAACGGAGGAAAAGACATCTTTAAAGGTAACACTGCTGAAGAAATAGTTGCAAAGGGTGAAAAGAATATTGAATCCAGAATCAGAGGTGAAAAGAACCAGAAAATGATGAAGGCAATATTAAGAATGGAAAATATTTCAAATGAGGACAAAGCATTCATTCTTAAACTTGCATACGGGGAATTGACAGGTAAGAAAGTTAATGACCGTGAACTTGTTGCGGCATATGAAATTGCCAACTTCTATAACAAACATCCGGAACTTGATCCGAAAGATTTCGACAAACTTCCTGGTCTGGAAGAACATACAGTTATTGAGACACCTGATGTTGATGTTGATGACGATGTAGTTCTTACACCTGTACCTTTACCCGGCGGCGATACAGTTGAAGATGTACCGGAAGAAGTTCCTGAAGTCGGAGCTGCACTCTGCGACTTGAGTGTAGGTAAGACAGACGGTGTAAATGCACATGATTACTATGTTCGTGCAGGTATAAAAGAAAAAGACAAAAACGGTAATGTAGTTACAAAAGGTGACAACCCGTACAATATCGTAATGGGTAAATACGTAAGAGCCGACGGTAAACCTATGACTCACGATGACATTATGGCTGTTCGTAACCAGATATTCGGTAAAGATAACGGTTTAAGACAAGGAAAAATTCAATTGCCGGATACGGTTAAGATTGGTGATGTCGATTACAAATACAATGACGGCAACGTTAAACTCGGAACGGTAATAAACGGCGGAAAGATGAATTTCTTTAAACCGGTTACATATCCGGGAAGCAGTTATTATGTAAAAGATTGCAACAACAATGTTTTACGCGACAAACTCCCGAGTGAAGAAAAAGCAAATGAAGAAGCAAGTAAACTTGCAAAAGAAAACCCTGATAAATATATCTTTTTACAAATAAAATAAAATCTGTCTGTATTTATATAAAGAACAGGGTCGCCCGAAGGGCGGCCCTGTTTAGTGCCGCGCGGAATTTGCGCGCGGCGCGGAATTCAAATAATTTTAACACCTTTTTCAGTTGCCTTAAGTCCGTTTATAATCCGGTATCCTTCAAGCGGAAGAAAATCTTTTCCTGTTAAAAAATAAGTCGAACCTGACCCTGACATCATAGAGTCGGGATAAAGTTCTTTAATTTTTTGAAGTTCTTTGTAATCCTCAATGACAGCCCACTCAAGGTCATTTTTGAAATTTTGGCGGTCAGCTTCACTCACGGATTTTTTTGCGGAGAATTTTGTATAAGCCTCTTTTGCGCTAATACCAAGAGAAATAGGTTTTATAAGAGAAACCGTAAATTCCTCAAACGGCAGAGGGGATAGAATTTCACCGCGACCCTGTGTAAGCTGTCTTCCGCCTTCCAGACAGAAGTTCAAATCAGAGCCGAGCTTTGCGCAAAGTGTGTGAAGTTGTTCATTTGCAAGCGGGCATGCGAAAAATTCATTCAGACCTTTCAATATTCCCGCAGCATCTGTGCTTCCGCCTGCAAGTCCCGCGGCAACAGGAATGTTTTTTTCAATGTACACAGAAATTTTGTGCGGCGGAAGATTTACGGTTTCAACAAATAACAAAATCGCTTTGTAAACAAGGTTTTTTTCATTGTATGGAATCTCTAAACTGTTTCCGGAAAGGTTTATTTCAAATTTTTGGGAAGGTACAGCCTCAAGCGTCAAATAATCATACAAACTGATTGTCTGCATAACGCTTTTTATTTCATGAAATCCGTCCTCGCGTTTTGATGTTATTTTCAAATCAAGATTAATCTTTGCAGGACATTGAATTTTCATTTTTTAACAACTCCTCTGATAATTTGCCGAAAGTTTCTATTGAAAGTTTTTCACCTCTTGTGTTTTCATCAATTCCTAATGCCGCAAGCGATTTTTGGATATTTTCTTTTGAAAATCCCCCCTGCAAAAGACAATTTTTAATGTTTTTGCGCCGCTGTGAAAAAGCGGCTTTTACAGTCTTTCTGAAATGCCGGTAATCTGTTAAATCAAGTTTGGGCTGTTCTTTTACTGTCAACTTTACAAGTGCCGAATTAACCTTCGGCGCAGGATAAAATGATTTTCTGCCGACAAGTCTGAAAATTTCCACATCAGCCCAAAATTGCGACAAAATAGTTAAAAGTCCGTACTGTTTTGAAGGCGAATTTTTATCTGCTGCCATGCGGCGTGCAACTTCTTCCTGAACCATAAGAATTATATCTTTAATCAGGCTGCGGTTTTTGTTGGTTAAATCGTCAACTTCTCCCAGAAGATGAGCAATAATCGGGCTTGTTATGTAATATGGGATATTGGCAACAATTTTGACTTTTTCGTTTGTAAGTTCTGAAAAATCCGTTTTTAAAATATCGCGGTGAATTATTTCAAGATTCGGCGCATTTAATTTTTCAAGTTCCTTTATAGCTTCTTCATCAAGTTCAATCGCAATAACTTTTTTTGCATGTTTTACAAGCTGCTCTGTTACAAATCCCACACCGGGGCCGATTTCAATTACGGTATCATCCGGCGAGATTTCGGCTTTTTCAATAATCGCATCAATCACATCCGGATTAATCAAAAAGTTCTGTCCGAGTCGTTTTTTTGTTTTAAAAAATTTAGCGCGTTCAAAATAGTTCATCTTAACTATCATAATAGCACAGACAGGCTAATGTTTAATCAAATAAGATTTGATATTTTAACAATGGTTATAGTATAGTTTTAAACGGAGGGTAATGTGAGTAAATTACACACTAAGGAAAAGTTAGAAAAAGAAGATATTTTAAATCTTTTTAACAGCGGCTGCAAATCAGATACTGACTTTAATATCGGAATCGAATACGAGCGTCTGCCGGTTTCTGTTGTGACCGCAAAAGCTGTTCCGTATGAGGGCGACTTCGGTGTTTGTAATTTTTTACGCGCATTTGCAAAATCCGAAAACTGGGATTATATCACGGATGACTACAATATTATAGGTCTTAAGCAAGGACATGACACGATAACTCTTGAACCCGGCAGTCAGATTGAATTAAGTATAAAGCCCGAAAAAAGTATTTTTGATTTAAAAAAGAAAATCGATTCTCTTAATAAACAGATGGCGCCGATTCTTGATAAATTTAATATAAATCTTTTGGAATACGGTGTTTCACCTCTTTCAACCCACAAGAATATAAATTTGATACCGAAAAATCGTTACAGAATAATGGCAAAATATCTCTGGGGAATTTTGTCGGATGTTATGATGAGAGAAACCGCAGGTATTCAGGGTACTTTTGATTATAAAGACGAAGCTGACGCCATTCGCAAATTCAATATTGCAAACAAACTTTCTCCGTTTATGACCGCAATGTTTGCAAACTCACCGATTCGCGGCGGCGTTGAGACGGGATATAAATCTTTCCGTGCTTTAAGCTGGCTGAACACCGATAATGACCGCTGCGGTTTTTGCGGCAAAATGGATGAAGATTTCTCATTTGAAAAATATGTTGATAATGTTTTGAAAAGCCCGATAATTTTCATCAATCGCGAGGGCATTCCTGTTGAGGTTAAGGGTAAAATTAATTTTGAAGAATTTATGCAAAGCGGTTTCGGCGATTTTGATGCGGATATTGAAGACTTTAAACTTCATGCAAACCTTTATTTCCCAGAAGTCAGACTTAGAAACTTTATAGAAATAAGAAATCATGATTGTGTCGGAAAAGATATGATTTATGCTGTTCTTGCGATTTATAAGGGAATTTTGTATAACGAAGGTGCAATGAATGAAATAGAGGAATTGTTGTCAGGATTTTCATATCGTGATTTTGCGGAATTCCGGTATAATGTTCCGAAGAATGCACTTCAGGCAAAAGTCCGCGGGATTGAGGCGTATGAAGTTGTAAAAGACATTTTGTATATTGCAGAAAAGTATTTGATTGAGATGAACACGCGCGAAGAGAAGTTTATTGAACCTATTAAAGAATTGGCGCTTGAGGGGCTTTGTCCTGCGGATATTATTATTCGAAACTGGAACGGTTTGTGGAATCGTGATGTTAAAAAATTGGTTAAATATTTGAGCCGTTGAGATTTTATTTACATATAAAGCCACAAAACAAGCCGTGCGTATTTTGCAACCAGAACCGCGAAAAAGCTGAAGATAAAATCGTAAATAATTTTAATTCCGCTCTGTGCAAGAATCCAGCCGCTCGTAAACATAAATCCTTCATGTCTGATTCCGGCGATAATAAGCATATAAATTATTCCGATAATGTGAATAGTTAAAATTCCTGCAAAAAGTGCTTTAAAAATGTTTTTGTAGGTAAATCCGTTTTTGAGGATTGTGCCTGTCAAAAATACGGCCGGAATATAAGCTAAAATATATCCGAAACCATATTCTCCGATATATTGCCAGCCCCCTCCGAGTGCAAAAACCGGCATGATGAAGAGTCCTGTCAAAATGTAGATTATAACGCTTGTCAAACCAAATTTTCTGCCGAGAAGTGCCGCGATAAACATAACTGCCGGCACCTGCGGAATAAGATTGAAGGTATGGATGTAATCCTGAATCTTCAAGTCTCTGCCTGAAAAGATTTCTGCGGGAATGCCGAGGTGGCTGATGTTAAGCTGTATGAATGTTGAAATTACAAGAAGAAACGAACAAAAAATAATCAGCAAAAGACTGCTTATGCTGAACTTTAAACCTGATTTTGAAGTTCTGACTGTTCTAACACGAGGTTTTACGGCTTCTTCTGTCATAATTTATAAATAATCCCTGCTTTTTCGTTCAAATTTTTAAGATTTTGTTCGTATTTAATTTTAAATTTATCGTAAAATATATTTTCTGTCCACATTATTAAGGCATCTTCATTATTGTCCTGATAATATCCTTTGCGGATTCCGAGCGATTTGAAGCCGTATTTTTCATAAAGACTGATTGCCGGCATGTTGGAGACGCGGACTTCAAGAGTAATATATTTTATCATTTCATTAATGCAGGATTTGATAATTGCCGTCAAAAGCGCTTCACCGATATGATTTCGTCTGCGGGCGGGCGAAACCGCAATATTTGTCAGATGCGCTTCCTCTAAAATCTGCCAGCAGCCCGCATATCCGGCAAGTTCGCCGCTTTCGTCAAACGCGCAGTAATATCTGGCAAGTTCGTTGTTAATTTCGTTAAAAAATGATTCTTTTGACCAGTGATGGGGGCCGTAAGCCTGCTCTTCCAAGCGGATTATGTCATCAAGATGCTCCCGCTGCATCGGTTCAATTTTAATTTGAGGTTTTGCCATACAAAAATTCTAACACGAGAGAAGTTTGCGGGCAAACAAAAAATTAATCTTCAATAAAACTTACTCTAAATTCTTTTGCCTTTTCAAGAACTTTGTTTACAAAATCTTCTTCATTAAGTTTGGCAAGGATTTCCTTCTTTGTGCCGCGTTTAAGAATTACACTTTCCTGCTGGCCCATGGAACCTTCTCCGATAAGTTCAAGATAGCGGAGTTTTTCAAAGTTTGCGACCTCATTTTTCAATGATTTGGGCAGCGGAGTTATCTGCAATATCAAATCTTGCAAAGCATCTTTCGGATTGACCGCGGAGGCGTTTACGCGTACTGTTTTAAACGGGCCGAATTCGCAAACTTCACGTTCAGCGTGCTCTTTCAATTGATTAACAACTCTTCTGGTTCTTTCTTCAAAGCTGTCAACTTTGCCTTTTGCCGCTGTTCTTGCTATGTTATTAAGTTTTCCGAGATTTATTGGTTCCATGCTTTCATCCTCTTTTTTATTATACATAATTTTGTTATCCTTGTCCGTTTATTAATTTATTTGTTCGGAATATGAATTTTCTTTTCTGTTTTTGCTGCATATGTTCTCAATGCCTGTGGTTCATCAATTTTATTCTTTTTCAGTTTTTCCGCAAGGTCGTGTAAAAGTTCAAGATTTTCAGCTTTGAGTTTCGGATCATTCAGACCAAAATCTTCAAGTCTCGGCGGAGTGCTTTCAAATCCGAGTTCCTGCATTCTCAAGTATTCGTAATGTGCGGTCAGATATTTGTTATAATTTTCGTATTGAACTTCATCAAGCCGCTTTACGGCGGTTTCAATCGGCGCGTAAAGATTTTTCAGAATTTTCCGTCCGCCTGTGACATCTTTATTTTCCCGAATGTCATAGGGTACATGTTCACATTCGGCAAATTTGTTAATTTTTTCGCCCCGAAGCTGCCATTCATATACAAAACCCTCTTTAGTTACAAAATTCATTTGAAGGGCAGTGTATCCTGACGGACGAACTTTTGTTAACTTGTCTTTGACGTTCAAATCAATTCCGCGCTCTGCCGCATAGTCACGCAATTCTGCAACCTGTTTCGCAGAAAAATACGGAATGCCGTCTTTACCCATATAATTGGTTATTCTCGTTGCTTTTATGGGTGTATTCTCGTCCGCGGCCTGCCGGCGGATAATTTCTTTAACTTTTTCGCACATTTCTTCGCTCTGGCGTTCTGCCGCCATCATAACAGCTTTTTTCGGGTCTTTTTTATACATTGCCACAATGTCCGGATGGTTTTTATAATTAAAGTCTGAAAGTTCCGTACGGGTTCCGATGGCGTCTTTTATTGCCGCAATTGATTCGTCAAAAGTCGCCGGATGTTTTTCGTCAAGAATTGCATTTTTAATTTTGTCGTACAAACTTTGTTCACTTTTTGCACGGTGTGTCATTGAAGTTTTATCAACACCGAGTCCGGCATCTTCCATATAACTTACGATAAGTTTTTCGTGCCGCTCTGCTTTTTTGTTTATTATTTCGGCCTGATTTCGTGCATCTGTTTCGGTTTTTTCGCTTAAAATCTGTTTGCCGTCGCTGCCTTGAATTGTTGTATGATAAAGACTGTCTCCGTATTTACTTTTGGCAAGGTCGGAAAGTTCAACCAGCATATTTGTCCGCAATTCCAAATCTGATTTTGAAAGATTTGTATGAGATTTTGCAAGTTCATTTTGTAAAAATGTAAATCTTTCTTTATTTGACATTTGAGCGACTTTTTTCTGCATTGCAGTTCCGATTAAAGTTCCGTTCAAGGACATCAGAATATCGTTAACCGAAATGTCATCTCCGTTAAGAGCTTTGTTTGCGGAGTATGTAAGAAGAACATCCGCGGCAAATTCAACTCCGGAACCTTGAACGTTTGCGATTGTTTCTACTTTGTAAAGTGATTTTGCAATATTGTCGGGAAGTTTTGCGCCGCTCTTGTACATATTCATAATTTCATCAAGCGATTTTCCGCTGTTTTTAACTGCATTTGCAAGACCTTTTTGTTTTAAAAGAAGTCTTGCTTTGTCGCCTATTCCGCCTGAAACCATACCGAGGGTAACCCAGAGGGCGCCTTGGGCTGTGCTCATTCCGTAAGATTTCCAGTCAGGTTCTTCCGCGGTCAGATTTTCTGCCAGTTGAACGGGTTGGGAAAGCTGTATGGCTGCAACTGCGGGGGCTGCTTTTGAGGCAATGTTCGTTGCCGCTGAAATTGTTTTTATGCCGGTGCCTGTTTTGGTCAGCAGGCTTGCACCTTTTAAAATAATTCCGCTTCCCATAACCATTGTTGCCATTGAAGCTAAGTTTACTGCGGTTTCAATGTAGGCGGTATTTTCTTTTTGTGATTTTATGTAGTTTTCGGCAAGCGTTTGGGCGTTTTTGTCCCCGTAAGCCTTTTTGAATGCGGTTTCATACTCTGATTTTACCGAATCGTATTTTTCATTCACAAGTTTTTCAATTTCCGGATTTTTCGCATTTTCGGGAAGTTCAATGCCGACTGCGGAGGCGTAGGCCTTGTTCAGCCGCAGTTTCATCTCATCTGCAATAATCTGAAGTTCTTCCATTGTTGCCTCGGCAGGAAATCCGCTTTTGTCCGTTCTGTAAATCGTGTATTGGCCTTTTTTGTTTTTTGCGATTCGGAATTCTCCGCCGTATTTTTGAATGGATTCGTTATCTTTGTTTGCGTTTTCAATATCTTTTAAAATTTTATTGATTTCATTTTTGTTTTTTATGCCAAGTGCGTTGAAGGTTTTTAAAATTGCGTTGTTTGCATCACGCATACCTGCATTTGAAACATCATTGACAGTTGATTTTTCAAGATAATTTTTTAAATTGCCGCAGGCTGCCTTTACGCTCTCAAAACGGTTCAGTTCGTCTGCTTTTTGTTCGCAGAACTCAATATTTTCAGGAGAAAATTCAACACCTCTCAGTTTCTTAAATTTATTTTTAAACTCATCCGGCGTTTCTTCCGCAGCGGCTTGAAGCTGTTTTAAATCATTTTTACTGCTTTCAATTACATTTTCAACATTTGATTTCCGGTTTTCCGTGCCGAAAGTTTCTTTGACAAAGTTTACCGCACGCGAAATTGCTCCTTCTGTTTTGTCCTGATGGTCGATTTGCTGTTCGGCTGTCAAAATAGAATTTTGTAAAAAAGTCAGTGCATCTTTTTGAAAATCTTTTTCTGTTTTTTGTGTTGTCCAATCCGGAATCACATCAATTGAGTTTTTAAAACCTTTTTCAAATGCAGAATTTTTTAAAAAGTCGGCGGCTTCTTCGCGGCTTATAATGCCCTTTTCCGTCATAATAGACAAAATCTCGCTTCTGGGAAGCGATTTCAATGATTGATTTTTTTCTAAAAATCTGTTTAATTCTGCACTAACCTTTGTCATAACTTTCTGGTTGACGGCTTTTTTTTTATTAAACTTTAACTTTGTTAAGTGATTGTTACAAATTGGATTTACATCATGCGCCGTGATAGAATTTTTCTAAGAGTAAGTTGACAGTTAGGACAGAAGATGAAAAATATAATTGTTTACACAAGTAAAAAATCCTCTTCTCTTGCTGATGTTTTGTCAGGTATTGAGGATGTTAACGTTAGAATTGAAGATGCCGAAAAATTACGTGATTATGAAATGCTTAATCCGGCTTTGATTGTTGTTGAAGATGTTCCGGATATAAAAGATGTTTTGATGGTTGTCAAATTCAAGGCACCGGTGCTTTTTGTGGGCGAAGTGTTCAAGGGTTCGACTGTTCGTGCTTATACGTACGATATGATTAAAACTCCGGTTGATAATGATGAACTTTTGATAAGAGCAAAATCAATGTTGAAAATCCGTGATTTACGCGAAAAACTTTTACAGGTTTCAACAACTGACGAGTTGACAGGACTGCATAACAGAAAATATCTTCATGAACGTCTGGAACAGGAAATGTCACGGGCAAAACGTTACGGAACCAAACTTTCATGTCTTTTGTTCGATTTAGACTTCTTTAAAGTCGTAAATGATATTTACGGATATGACTGGGGAGACGTTTTACTTCGT
This sequence comes from Candidatus Gastranaerophilales bacterium, assembly GCA_944325585.1. Classification (GTDB taxonomy): domain Bacteria; phylum Cyanobacteriota; class Vampirovibrionia; order Gastranaerophilales; family Gastranaerophilaceae; genus Scatenecus. The sequence continues at coordinate 21,204 of CALVAS010000017.1, read as the reverse complement.
TCTATTGCTGACAAGTTGAAACAGCTTATCAGAAAAGAAGATATTTTGACAAGATACGGGGATGAAGAGTTTCTTTTGATTCTGCCGAACACGTCTGAAGAAAATGCATTTCTTTTTGCGGAACGTTTCCGCCGCGACATTGAAAAAATGGAATTTATTCCCGCAGGAGAAGAAGAGAGACATCCGATTACGATTTCAGGCGGAATATCAACTTATCCGTGTCTTGAAGATACAGATGAGGACGTAAATACGATTATTCGTTATGCGGAACACGCTTTATACAATGCGAAAAAACGCGGCAAAAATAAAATAGTTCAATTCTCTCAGATAAATTTGGGAGAGTAACGGCTGACAGGAATTTCGTGCAGCAATTGTGCGGAATTTCCCAATAAATTTCAAAAACGGTTCAATGTGATTAACCCTTAAACTTAGCGGGGGATAAAAACAGAAAACCACTAAAAGACTTCCTTTCTGAACACTTACATAGTGTAAATCTGGTTATCAGGCGATTGTTTCAATCGCCTTTTTGCTTTTTTGTATCTTGCCGAAGCAGGCCTTCGGGGGTGGTATTTATGAAAGGCGTCTGATCATTTCATGCGCTTCTTCGCAGTCAGGGAATATTTCGACTGCTTTTTCAAGAGTTTTTAGAGCAGAGTCGCTGTCATTCATCTTTTCAAAACATTTGGCGCGGTTTAACAAAAGATTGATGTTGCCGGGGTTTGTTTTCAACAGATTTTCAAATATGACGTTTGCCTGCGCAAAGTTGCCGAGTTCAAAATAACAAATTCCAAGAAGATTTTCAACATCTTCGACTTTTTCCAGTTCGTAAGATTTTATCAAAAAGTCTTTGGCGCCTTCAAAATCCTTCAGTGCAAATCTGACTTTTCCCGCAATGTATAACAAAAAACTGTTGTGAACTGAGTGCGCTATCGCATGATCTATTTGTTCTTTCGCATTTTCCAAATCGTTGGTGTGAAGTTTATTCAATGCGGAAAATGCAAGTGCATCTCTGTTTTCCGGTTCAAATTCAAGTGCTTTTTTATACATTTCATCAGCTTTTTGAAATTCGGTCGTTGCATGAAGATAATTTGCGTACTCAAAAACAATTTGAAAACTATCGGGGGCAATTTTGTATGCTGTTTCAAATTCGTCTTTTGCGTAATCAAAGAGTCTTTTGCTTAAATAAATTACCCCCAGATCTTTATGAGCATTGGCGTGCTCCGGATTAAGCTCTATGACTTTTTTGAGAATTTTTTCCGCTTTGTCAGTATCATTTGTCAAAATGCAGACATGGGCAAATTCATAATACAAATCTTCATTAACATTGCCTTGAAGCAGAATTTTTTCATAAATATCTTTTGCCTGAGCGGGTTTTCTTACTTTTATGTATAAGTTTGCAAGTTTCTGCGCCATTGTTGCGGATTTGGGATTAAGCATCACAAGATGGGACAAAATTCCGATTGCATAATTATAATCCTCTTTCATTTCGTAGCAGCAGGCAAGATTGTATTGATAAATATCTTTTTCCGGATGGTGGCTTATCAGGGTTTTGTAATGCGCTATTGCGCTGTCGTATTTGCCGCATTTTGTTTCGGAAAGTGCAAGTGCGACCAGATAACTGTCTTCCGGATCTATTTTGTATGCTTTTTCAAAATATTCACATGCTTTTTTATGTTTATTTTTCAGCTGCAAAATTGATGCGATATTAAAGTATGTGATTGAATTGTCCGGATCAAATTCACTTGCCTTTAAAAAGTTTTTGTATGCTTTGTCGAGCTTTCCGATTGTTATATAAGAAGTTCCGAGATTGTTGTAAAGCTGTGAATGTTCCGGATTTAATTCAAGTGCTTTTTCAAGATATTTTACACTGTCTTTGAAGTTTTTCATTGACATATAAGCAGTTCCGATTATGTAATAGAGAGTATAATCTTCTTTTTCAAATTCAAGTGCTTTTTTGGCAAGTTCTATTGCATTTTCGGGTTCTTCACATTTTACGTACAAAATACACAGGTTTTTGTATGCATCCAGAAAATTCTCTCTTAACTCAATAACTTTTTGATATGCAGCCTTTGCATGAATTACATCATCAAGATTGTCGTAGCAGTTGGCAAGATAAAACCAGCTTGAAGCATCTTCGGGGTCATATTTTACAACGGTTTCAAAGTTGCTCTGGCCTTCCTTATACAGGTCAAGGTTGACATTGCAAAGCCCCAGAAGTTTCAGTGTATCAATTTCTTTTTCTTCATCCAGATTATATTTCAGAAGTTCGTTTTTTGCTTCTTCAAATTTTTTATCAACTACAAGCTGATTGATTTCATCTAATTTCATCTTATCCATAATTTTAATTATAATATAAAAATCACCAACTGTATAATTCCGACGAATGATTTTCATGCTGGACAAAATTTCAAAATCAATGTTATAATAATTTATCGCCTTATTAAGAACTCAAATGTTGTCCCTAAACAACAGAAAGGGACAAAAAATGGGAAAATCTTCAAAACCCGCATATTCAAGCGGTGTTGTCACCGTTAACGGTCAAGAAAAAGCGTCGCAGTACAAAAATGGCAATACGGTTTATTCAAACTATAATATGTCGGACGCTGAAAAAAACATATACGATTATGCACAGAATTCTTTTTTGGAAAACCTTCCCAAAATTAATGTTTTTTCGGAAGATACCCAAAAAAATATGCAAAATCAGCTTAATTCATATACTCAAAAAGGTCTGGAAACCATTAATGACATTTACACTCCGATGCTTGACGATTTGAAAACAGATATTGCCTCAAGATTCGGAAACTTTGACAATTCTATATTCATGAACAATTTGAATGATATAGAATCCAACCGTGCCGATGCGATGAACTCATTAACTCAGGATATTCTTGCAAAGCAGGATGAACTGATTAATAATGAACTCAGCAGAAGATATAATTATCTGGATTTTCTAAATGGTGTTCAGAACCAGACTAATTCAAATATTTTAAGTTATCTTCAGCAGGCTGCAAGCAACAGTAATTCCGGCAATTCGTATAATAACAGTCAGTCTTCATCCGGCAGCGGGCTCGGTGATTATGCGCGTCTTGCGGCATCTATTGCATCTACATTATTTTCAAGATGGTAATAACAGCACGGTATAGTTTTGAAGCTGCGTGTTTGCAGATAAAAGCACTGAATGTGTTTTTCGCATAAATTTTTCCTAAATAAAGAGGGCGGATTTGTTTTTTACAAGTCCGTTCTTTTTCATGTATAATTGTTTTATGAATATTTTACAGGAATTTGATACAATAACAGCGATTGCAACGCCTTTAGGAACAGGCGGAGTCGGTGTTATCAGAATTTCGGGCGACAATTGTTTTGAAATCATTGATAAAATGTTTTCAAAACACAATCTTGAGGCAGGCAAAATCGCACACGGATGGATTTTGGACGGCGAAAAAAGGGTTGATGAAGTTCTTATTCTTCCGTTCAGAAAACCTCACAGCTACACAGGCGAAGACGTTATTGAAATTCATTGCCACGGCGGAGTGAATGTTGTTAAAAATATTCTTGATTTAACGATTAAAAACGGTGCGCGGATGGCAGAGCGCGGAGAATTTACAAAACGCGCTTTTTTGAATAAAAAAATGGATTTGTCGCAGGCAGAGGCTGTTGCGGATTTGATTCATGCAAAAACGCGGAATTTTGCTATGCAATCGGCTAAAAATTTGTCCGGAGTTCTCCGCGACAAGGTTTGCGAAATTAAGGGGCAGATTTTTGAAACGCTTTCAAGAATTGTTGCGGGAATTGATTTTCCTGAAGATGTTGCAGAGCCTGAATATTCGTACCTTATTGAAAGTTTTGAAAAATCCTTATCGGAAATTGATAATATTTTGGAGTGTGCGCGCTCATCAAACATTTTGCGTCAGGGAATTAAGGTTGCGATTGTCGGGCGTCCGAATGTCGGAAAGTCTTCTCTTTTTAATTCCTTATTGAATGCAAACCGCGCAATTGTAACAGATATTGCGGGTACAACGCGTGATGTAATTAAAGAGACTCTGGATCTGGATGTTGCGGTAACTTTGATTGATACAGCGGGAATACGCGATTGTGAAGATGTCGGCAAAGTTGAGGAAATCGGGATTGAATTTTCAAAACAGTCAGTTGATGAAGCTGATCTGGTTATATTTTTATACGACGCGTCAGCGGGTTTGACTGATGATGATAAAGAGATTTATGAACTTGTGAAAAATAAACTTCATCTTGAAGTTGCGAACAAATGCGACCTGATTGAAAAACGTGAGGACGGAAAGTTTTACATTTCGACCAAAACCGGTGAGGGGATAAACGAACTTCGGGAACAAATTAAACAAAAGGTATGTGATTTTTCGCTTGAGGATACAGAATATATTACAAACGAGCGTCAGGTGGATTGTCTTAAAAAGTGCCGCGAAAGTTTAATCAGAGCGCTTGAGGCTGCAAAAATCGGCGAACTTCAGGACTTAATTTCAATTGATTTAAAGTCTGCGCTGCTGTTTTTGGATGAAATTACGGGTGAAGTCATTACGGATGATATATTAAACAATATTTTTGACCATTTCTGTATCGGGAAGTAACTATCAATACTGAAAATATTTGTCAAAATCCACGTCGTCAAAACTGCACAAAAGTTTGAAAACTTCATCATTTTCATCCATACGCTGAAAACTGTAATTGTCAAACTTCCAATATTTCGGATTAATCCCTTTGACCTGAACAACGCCCGCATCCTTAAGAACTAAAAGTTTCTTTTTAACAACTTCAAGCGGGAGTTCAACCATTTTGGCAAGCTCAACCGCTGTCACGCCTTCTTCTTTTGAGCCTTTTTCAGGAGTCATAAACATCAATTCAAGTCCGACGGCGCGTAAATCTTTATCTTCATTTTCGGGCATATAATCATACATAATTCTATTTTACCCGAAACAATTTATTTTTATATCATATCTTTGAATTAATTAGAAAAATTATGTTGATTAAAATATTTAACGGCATTTATTTTTACCGCTCCAATCTAAATCGGAACATCTCAAATACTCCATATTTTCATTATACAAAACCCAGGCTGTACAGCCTGTGCCGTTGCCAAATCCTCCAATGCTTGTTCCCCAGCCTGCATCTTTGTCACAGTATGTGCTGAATGACAAACGAGTTTCAGTTTGGGTGCCCGCTGGAAAAACTCCCAAATTTGTTAAATAAAAGTCAAATCGATCCTGTCCCAATTGATTAGGTGCTTTATTACCGTTCAAATCTAGACCAATTGAACCGCATACGCTTTCAAGCGGTTTTGATGTGCCAAACTTTCCTTGGCAGTCGCTCCACCACAGTCTGAAAGATACTCTTGTTCCATCATTTAAAACAACGTGAGCATAATATATTGGATTGGCATTATCACCTGTAGCAAAGCAGTGTTTCATCGCATAGTTGTTATCTTTTCCAACGCAGTTTTGGCTGATATTGAGATAAGGTACAAAATGATTGGCGAAATTTATGTGGCTTTGAGCGTCATACATATCTCCCATTCCCCAATCTTTGGGGTTGGTCTGGGTATCATAGACAGAACGTTCAAAAGCCTGTGAGAGAATTGAATAGTATTTTTTTAATCTTGTTACAGTAACTTTTTCCTGATATCTGCCGACAAGAGACGGCAGAGTCATTGCGGCGATAATACCGATTATTCCGAGTGTTATCAGCACTTCTGACAGTGTGAAGGCTTTCGCTTTATTAAATTTATCAAACATAATTACCTCTCTAATGTTTGTATTACAAATAAACTTGTAATAATACAAGTTTATTTGTTAGAAGAGAAGTTGTCAATATATTACACTTTTGTTATGAGAGATGAATTTTTGTTCAAAATCGGACAAAGCGTAAGATATCTTAGACTAAAAAATGAAATGTCACAGGAAGAGCTGGCATTCAGTTCCGGACTGAGTTTGAACTCTATAAGCACGCTGGAGCGCGGAATTAACAATATAAAACTAAAAAATCTTAAAAATATTTCGGATGCTTTGAAAGTTAATATAGAAGATATTTTTAACTGTAAATTTTAAATATCAGGCGTGAAGTTTGGCCGGAAAACCGCGTTAGTGAATTAATTGAAAATCTTCACCGCTCTCGGCAAAATTCCAAGGCAATACGAAATTACAATCCCGTAATTGGTTATCGGAATATTTCTTTCCTGCGCAATCAGAATTCTTGATAAAACCTCACGTCTGTTTGTCATACAGGCTCCGCAGTGGATGACAAGCGCATAGTCTGATATATCCGGAAAATCATGTCCTGCATAATTTTCTATAATAAGATTTTTGCCGGTTTTTTGTTTCAGCCAGTTTGGAATTTTGACCCTGCCTATATCATCTTCAATTGCATGGTGTGTGCAGCTTTCCAAAATCAGAATTTTGTCGCCGTCTTTGAGGTTTTCAATTGCTTTTGCGCCATCCGTAAACGCCTGCAAATCACCTTTCAGCCGTGCAAAAAGAATTGAAAATGATGTTAACGGAATGTTTTCAGGCACGATTTCCGCCACCTTTTTGAAAGCCTGACTGTCTGTTACGACAAGCGACGGCGGAGTTTTTAGATTGTCAAGCGCGTCTTTAAGTTCGGTTTCTTTAACAACATAAGTCAGGCAGTCGCTGTCAAGCAAATCCCTTAGTGTCTGAACCTGCGGGAGAATGATTCTTCCCTTCGGCGCCTCTTTGTCAATCGGAATCACAAGGATAACGGTGCTTTTAGGCGGCACAAGATCGCCCGCGATTTTCGGCGAATTTACAAAATCATCAGGGAGAAGTTTAACAAGCGCGTCTTTAAACCTGAAAACGATATCTTTATCAGTTTTGACAGAGGTTTTTAAAATTAATTTTTCATTCTGAACTTGTTCGAGAATTTCATTGTACTTATCATCAGAGAGCGGTTTTTCATCAATTTTGTTCACAACAACAAGATACGGAATCTTCAATTCTTCAAACTTTTTAATCAATTCTTTTTCATAATCGTCAATCCCGTTAAAGTCGCACAAAATAACTGCAACATCAGTTCTGTTTATCACAGACCTTGTTTTTTCAAGCCTTTTTGCGCCGAGTTCGGTTTCATCATCAATGCCCGCCGTATCTAAAAATCTTACCGGCCCAACAGGCAGAAGTTCCATGGACTTTTCTACAATATCAGTAGTTGTTCCGGCGATTTCTGATACAATTGAGATATTCTGTGAGGCGATTCTGTTTAAAAACGAGGATTTTCCAACATTTGTTTTGCCGAAAATTCCTATATGCAGACGCATTGATTTTAATGTTTTCATAAATTTCCCCCTAAAACAAAGGCGCCCGCAGGGCGCCTTTGTAATTTAATCTCAATCATTCGGGCTCGCCCGAAATTCAACTAACCTCTGATACCGAGCTTTTTAACAAGTGCTCTGTATTCATCAAGGTTTTGATCTTTCAAGTAAGAAAGCAGTCTTTTTCTTTTACCTACCATCATTAAAAGACCTCTTTTTGTTGCAAAATCTTTTTTGTTATTTTTCAAATGTTCGGTAAGTTCAGAAATTTTTTGGCTCATCAAAGCGATTTGAACAGCTGCAGAACCTGTATCTTTTTCGTTTGCACCGTATTCTTTAATGATTTCCTGCTTGTTTTTTAAGTTGATTGACATAATGTTTTTTCCTTTTCTTGTTGAGTGATTATTGGCGTAAGCACTCTACATAAGGAATTCTATTATATCAAGAAAAAATTGCAACATGGAAACTCAAGATATATTAATAAAAATTAAGAGAATTGTTCAAATACTGACTGAGCCAATCCCAATCGTTGCATGCTTACGGCATTTCGTCTTCCGTCAAGGTAAACATTTGCCATAATTTCCGCATCATTTGTGTTTCTTATCAACTCTGTCGTATAACCGGATTCACGTGCGGCCTGACTCTTGTCTGCTGAACTTGCTTCGCCTGTTTGGCTGTTGTTTGCAAATGTTGCAAGAAGTTCATCATATTTTACTTTGTTTTTGGCCTGTTGATTTTTCAGTTGAATAAACAAATTGTTGGATTGATTATAAAGATTTGTATATATTTCATATTTTTCTTTACCCATATTGTACAAATCCATAACACTGGTTGTACTTAACTGATTCAGATAATAACTTTGATTTTGAGCAAAAGATTCATATGAAACGCCTTGATTACGCAGTTTTTCAAATCTCGTGTCAGTCATATATGTATGTTGATCAATTTGCGGTGTCGCCATAATAAACCCTTTCTCTTTTTATAACTTATATATATAAAGTATTTATTCCCTGAAAAATTGCCTTTTTTGTGAAGAAATGTTACAAAATTCGAATTAAATTCTTTGTGTTACAATGAATTTATGATTGACAGATATTCACGTGAAGAAATGAAAAAAATATGGGATTTGAACTCCAAATTCGACTACTATCTGAAAGTCGAAATTGCTGTTTGCGAGGCCTATTCAAAAATGGGTAAAATCCCCAAAAAAGATGTTGAAGAGATTAAAAAACGCGCAAAGTTTACGATTGAGCGGATTGATGAAATTGAACGCGAAGTCCGGCATGATGTTATAGCTTTCCTGACCTGCGTGAATGAAAGTTTGGGCGAAGATTTGGCGCGTCATATGCATGTTGGTATGACAAGTTCTGACGTGATTGACACTGCTTTTGCTCTTCAAATTCAGGACAGCGGAAAAATTATCAAAAAAGATTTGGATGAAACAATCAAGTCCTTAAAAGAACTTGCCAAAAAGCACAAAGATACAATCTGTATCGGTCGTTCACACGGTATTATTGCGGAAGTTATGACATTCGGCGCAAAACTTTGCAGCTGGATTGATATTCTTGAACGTCAGCGCGACAACTTTGAGCACGCATTAGAGCAAATTCGTGTGGGACAGATTTCAGGGCCTGTCGGAACTTACAGCAATATTTCGCCGGAAGTTGAAAAGATTACCTGCAAAAATCTCGGGCTTAAGCCGGCCAGAATTTCAACTCAGATAATTGCAAGAGATTATCACGCATACTTTATGCAATCGCTGGCGCTTACAGCAAGTGTTATTGAACAATTTGCAACAGAAATCAGACATCTTCAAAGAACAGAGGTTCTTGAGGCGGAAGAAGGTTTTGCAAAAGGGCAGAAAGGCTCTTCTGCTATGCCGCATAAGAAAAATCCGGTTTTATCGGAAAACCTCTGCGGACTTGCGCGGGTTGTGAGATGTAATTCTCTTGCGGCTATGGAAAATATTCCGCTCTGGCATGAACGCGATATTTCACACAGTTCTGCCGAAAGAATTATTTTTCCGGACAGCCTGATTCTGGTTGATTTTATGCTCAATCGTTTCAACGGTGTTGTTCAAAACCTTGTTGTACACGAAAAAAATATGCTTAGAAATGCAGACCGTTTCGGCGGAATAGTTTTCTCGCAAAAAGTTCTGCTCGAACTCGTAGAAAAAGGTTTGACGCGTGAAGACGCCTACAAAATCGTTCAAAGAAATGCGCTTGATGCGTTTGAAAACGACGGCGATTTTAAAGCAAATCTTCTGAAAGACGAAGAAGTTACAAAACATCTGTCAGTTGAGGAAATTGACAGGATTTTTGACAAAAAAGAGTTTTTAAAGCATATAAACGAGATTTATAAAAGAATTTTATAATATAAAGTTATGTTTATATTTACAAGTTTGCTTGAAAGCTATAAACTTGTCATTTTTAAATATTAATCTCTAAATAGCATCAGTTTTTGGCATATTTTCATAGCATCAATCATATCCATACCAACCATTGCATGATTTAATGTACAAGCCTTAAATTGGGGATTAATGTTATAATAATTTGCCTGTTGGAAGGCTTTTATAACCATAGGATGAGAATAGTTTATATTAATTATACCAGAATCTGTCATTAATTTAAATTGATCCATTATATAATTGGTAGTGATCTTGTTGGTTATAACAGCTGTCAACATAATTGTTGTTAAAATAATTAGTAATTGCTTCATAAGTCTCTGATGATACTCACTTGTGTTTAAAAAAGTATTTTTTAGGGAGTAAACTACACCACGCTGAATTTTTTAACTTTTGACGCTGCAAGCGATTTCAGTTTTTCAAGACGTGATTTTATAAACTGCGCCTGATTTGAAAGCGGGTTTTTCTGCAAAAATCTTCTGTAATATCTTTGTGCATCACTTCGTTTGCCAAGTTTGTCCAGACAGACGCCGATTCCGGCAAAGGCATTGGTGTCGGCAGGATTTCTTTTTACAAGTTCATTAAGAACAAGACAGGCCTCTTTATATTGCCCTATTTTCATCAAAAGCGAAGATTTATGCTCGTATGCTTTTGTAAATTCCGGTGAGTTTTCGATTAATTTTTGATAAATCATCAGAGCCATATCATATTCTTCGCAGGACTCATGCGAAACTCCAAGCTGCAAAATAGCGTCCGGATTGTCAGGATTTACTTGTACTGCTCTTACAAAATTCTTGATTGCTCCGCATGGAATTCCTTCCAGAAGATGACAGATGCCGAGTTCATAATATGCATCAAAATAGTTTTCGTCTATTTGAACCGCTTTATCAAGATATTTGATTGCTTTTGCGTAATTTTTTGTGTTTTTGTAACACATGCCAAGTCCAAAATAAGATTTGGCATCATCCCGCGAAATCAAAATTGCATTAAGATAATTTGCGGCAGCTTCTTTGTAAAATTTTTTCTGCAAAAGTTCATCAGCTTTTTGGAAAAAGTTTACTTTCTGCCTTTCGCACTGTGTTGTCATGTATTTTGATTTGTTAATATTATCGTTTCCCAACCTCGGCCTCTTTTTCTTTTAAAATCAATTATACTTTTCAGGGCAATTGCGTTTAACCACCGTTTGGTGTAGAGCAATCTCAATCATTGGATTTATTTATCGGATTGTGATATATAATATTGGTATGAAAAAGTTTGTATTTTTGTTGATTATCTTAGCGGGTATGCCGGTGTTTGCCGATACGGGAGAGGTTACTCTCGGCAGGGTTGACAAGCCGGAAATCGAACTTCCTAAATCGGATGTTCAGATGAAGGGTTCGCTTGTGATAAGCGACGAACAGGTCATGCAGGAACTAATTAAGCGCCAGAAAGAAAAAGACCTTGAAGATATCGAAAATCTCTGGAAAGGAACGGTTGAAAACAATCAGGTTATCGGATTTGCCCTAAAAAAACTTGCGACTCCGGAAAGCCAGCGCCGTATTCACTCCTCTTTAATGGCGAAAACTTTAAATGCAGTTATTGCAGGGGCCTCTTTTGCCCCTATGATGATGGGTTCTGACTATCTGGTTCAGTCTTCGGCTTTCGCAGCGGGAAGACTCGCACAAAACCTTATCAACCGCAAAAATATTCCGCAGGAAATTCCTCTTACGGATACGGAGTTGATTGAACTTGCAGGATTAATCGAAAATCTTCAGGACAAAATAATTGACGCATATTACAATTACAAAAGTTCATTGACTCAGTTAAAAGAAACCCGCGCAAAACTTCTGTTGTACAACAAAAATTATTCAAAGGCTCTTGAAACAAATGATTTGCTTGAAATTACGATTTCATCATCACTTTATGACAACATGGCGCTGGAAGAGTTTTATTATATGCAGAATGCAAAAAAATATCACCTTGAACTTCAGCGGATGGCGGGCAAAAAAGTTGTTGATAAATTGAATTTATATCAATACAATTTTGACAGTGCGTTAGTGAAAGGAGAGGAAAAAGAATGAAAAAATATTTGACTTTTCTTTTGCTTTTAACCATTTCAACGCCTGCGTTTGCGGTTTCTTATGAGGAGTTGGCAGAGCCGAAGCCGCCTGCTTACAGAACAGGGCTTTCAGAACTTCCTGAAAAAAAATATATAGAGGAAGTTGCGCCGATTGAAAAAGAGTACGTTAAAAAAGAAGAAACCGATTATGATAATACGGATTTGACTTATGCGGATTTAAGCATAAAGAAAATTTCGAGTGAAGTTTCAAAAGAATTGGGGTATGACGAAAAGACAATGATGGGGGATTTGTCGCTTCTCTGGCGCGGGGCAGCATCCAAGAGCGATACGATTGCATTTGCGCTTTACAAACTCGCAAACCCCGACGAGGACAAACCTAACGAAAAATCCGTAAAAAATGTTTTGACAACGATTGCAAGCATGTCAACGTTAGTGGGCGCCGGAATCGGAAACCCTTTGATAGCAACGGGTTCAATGATTGGCGGAAATGTTCTCGGTATTATGTCTCAGGATACAAAAGCATTAAATTACAAATACACACGTGTAACTGATGCGGATATGATTATTCTTGTTCGTAAAATTGAAGAACTTCAGCAGACCACTGTTAATCTTTATTATAATTACATGACTTCCCGCAAAATGCTCGGACTTCTGGACAAAGTTGTTGTTCAGCGTAAGAAGAACTATGATATGGCGCAGGATGAATCTCGTGAAGTTATAATGGTTACCGACGCATATTACCGTTCTGCAATTGACGCGCAGTCAAAGGCGCGGGCGGATTTTATGGCAAAACGTGCGGCATTGGAACAGTTTGTCGGAAACGAAACTTTTGTAGAGTTTGAAAAAATCCTTGCTGAAAGAGATAAAGAAGAGCAGTAATGAAATTTATACCGTATCAAATTCAAACGGGTTCTGAAAATATGCAAATTGACAGCGATTTGCTGGATTCCGCAATTGAAAAAGGTCTTAACGAACCGATTTTCAGGCTTTACGGGTGGTCGCCGGCATGCATTTCTCTCGGACGAAATCAGAAAGATGATTTTCTTGATAAAAAGTTTTTAAAAGAGAACAATATTGATATAGTAAGACGCTTGACCGGCGGACGGGCGCTTTTGCACGATAAAGAATTAACGTATAGTTTTATTTGTCCTGCCAAATATCTTAAAAACGGCGGGAATGTCGTTGAATCTTACAAAGAAATTTCGGAATTTTTAATCGAAAAATTTGCAAAACTCGGAATTTATACGGATTTTGGCACGCAAAAAGCAGTTAAGACAAAGTTTGATTTTTGTATGCTGATTTCAACCGGCGCGGATCTTTGCTATCAGGGGAAAAAATTTGTCGGATCCGCACAGTGCCGCAAAAACGGTTATATTCTCCAACACGGTTCAATCCTGTACGATTATGACAAAAACCTTCTTGAAAAAATATTTCAAGAAAAAGTCGAAACCGGTGAAATAATTTCCGTAAAAGAAATTAATCCTGATATAACAATGCAGGATTTGATAAACGTTTTCTCTGATTGTTAACATTTGTAAATGAATTTTTGATGAAAAAAGCAATCTCTTAAATAAAAAATCCTTTATATAAGTACGGGAACAATTAAGGAGATTAATTCGATGATGAATTCGGGGATTACAAATTTAACAAATCCATATTTGTGGCAATCATTCGGACCGTATGCATGGATGTCAAATTACGGTTTTGAAACACAAATGAACATTCTCCCGAATATAATGCCTCCTTTTATGGCTGAACTTGCACACGGGATGTTGAATCCGGAGCATGTAAGCCAATGGAATCCGATGTTTTCAGTCCCGACTCAAAGTTATACAACTAATCCTATGCTGACTCAGCAAGGATTGGATGCGGCTGCAGAATACGGACGTAATCTTGCTGCTCAGGCTTTGGACGGTATGACATTCAGCCAAACAGCGCAAAGATTAAGTTCAATCAAAGGACAAACTTCCGCGCTTATGGAAGACGAAAATATCAGCGAAGCTCAAAAACAAAAATTAAAAGAAGTTAAAGAAAAAGCAGAAGCTATTCAAAAAGAATTAAACGAATACAAAAAAGAAATGCAAAAATCAGGTTCTGATAAAACCGCTTTAAGAGAAAAGCTCGCAAAAATTTCAAAATCAGCAGAAGCTATTGAAAAAGAATACGTTGAACTTGTAAAACAAATTAAAGAAGAATTGGAAAAAGCTGAAGAAACTGCAAAAGAAGATACTGCAGCGGAAGAAGAAGAAAAAGTTGACGGCAATGAAGATTCAAATAAGCCTGAAGCCGCAGGTGATGCTGAAGAAGGCGCACAAAGCGCCGAAAATGCAGAAGGCAGTCTGCAGCCGCAAAGCGTAAACGGTGCGGACGGCAAAACAAACGGTATGGAAAATGTTCAATATTCTGCTAAATATGAACAATCACAATATGTAACTTCAGATGCCGCAAAAACAAACGGAAAAAATATCGCACAAGATTTGTTTGATGCAATAAATTATACCTGGGGAACAGATGAAGAAAAATTGGACAAAGCAATGGACAGCATCAACAAAGATAACGTAATGGAAGTTTTAGACGCCTGGAATAAAACCCACGCAAAAGAATTTGGCGGCGAATCACTTCTTGAAAGCATTTACGGAGATATCTTCTGGGGTAAAGAACGTGAAGAATATACCAGAAAATTAATGGATTCACTTGCGGCAAAAGCAAAAGAAGCCGGAGTTGATATAAGCGCAGAATACAGTGAACTTAATGAAGAATTAAAATCCTGGTGGCGTGATGATGAAAAAATCTACGAACTCATCAGTACAATTCACAAAAATCTTGGCGGCTATCAATACAAAGCCGCATAAGATAAAGCCCGCATAAATTGCGGCAAAAGTCAGACACACAGTTTCAAGGGAAAATAATGAATAATATCAAAAAAGATTCCATTAAATATTATAGGAAGAGGTAATTCGTGAAAAAATATGCAAAAATCTTAATAAGAAAGAACGGATTAAAAAACGGGATTTCTTATAAGATTTTTTGCACTTGTTTTAATAAATTATATTATAGTGATTCCTCAGAATCGTACGGTTAAACGAAGTGAAGAGCAGGTTAGTGTAAATTCGGAGCCCTGAAAATTTCAAGGGCTCCTTTTTTAAAAATACTTGCTTAAAATCTCCCGTTGGGTTAAAATATTATAAGAAAAGAAAGAGATAAACAAAAAAGAGGTAGTATGTCAAAGCTAAATATAACAGTGTGTATGGGAAGTTCCTGCTTTGCCCGCGGCAATGCGTCAAACCTTGAGTTTATCGAAAATTATATTAAAGAAAACGGATTGGAAGCAGAAATTGATTTGGCGGGTTCCCGCTGCGAAGGCAAATGCGTTACGGGGCCGAATGTAATCATCAACGGCGTTGAATATACGGAAGTTGATGAAACTAAGTTAAAAGAAGTTCTTGATGAACTCTTAAAGGTCAAATAATCTTTTTTTGAATTGCAAACCGTTTTTATCATCCTTACAAAATTATTACAGGGGTTAAAATGAATAGTAACAATCCGGTTTATACGCTTTCAAACGAATGCCACGACTGCTACAAATGCATTCGGGAATGTCCGGTAAAAGCGATTAAAATAGAAAACGGCCACGCTTCCGTAATCGGCGACCGCTGCATTGCATGCGGAAACTGCGTAAAAGCGTGTCCTTCAAATGCAAAACGTGTAAGAGCGGACGTGGATAGAGCAAAGAATTTAATCCGTGCTCAAAAAGATGTTTACGTTTCTCTTGCTCCCAGTTGGAACGGAGTTTTTGAAATCAGTGAAGAGAAAATGGTTTCCGTGCTCAAAAAACTTGGCTTTAAAGGCGTTTCCGAAACCGCACTCGGCGCACAGGAAGTTTCCATAAAAACGGCCGAAATGCTTAACAATGCGGAAAAAGGACTCTTTATTTCAAGCGCCTGCCCTGTAATTGTCAGCTTTATAAGAAAATATCATCCGGAATTTGCGGACTGTATCACCCCGATAGGGTCTCCGGCAATGACGCATGCCAAAATGCTTAAAGAAAAATTCGGAGAAGATATCGCGATTGTTTTTATCGGGCCATGTATAGGCAAAAAAAATGAAGCGGATGAATTTAAACTTTTTGATGTCGCTTTGACGTTTGAAGAGCTAAAATTGTGGCTCCATGATGAGGCAATTGATATTTCGTCTGTTTCTGTTTCACCGGATTCAAAATTTGTTCCGAAAGCCGCATATGAAGGAACCCTTTATCCGATTGACGGCGGAATGAATGAAACCATCAGAAAAATCGGAATTAAAAAAGAAGTGCAGTTAATGGATATCGCGGGGCTTCTTCCGTTTGAACGCGCTCTCAACAGTTTGCAGCCGGAAAAAGTGGATAAAATAATCTTTGTCGAAGCACTTTCCTGTGAGGGCGGGTGTGTTGCAGGGCCCTGTATTTCAACTGAAAAAGCCGGCATAAGCATTGTTTCTGATGTGCTTTCAAGAGTAAAAGAGCGCGAAATTATTCCAAAAGTTGCGGAAATCGTTGTTGAAATGGATGTTTCCCCGCGTAAAGTTGTTACAAGCGAATATTCTATTGAAGATATCTTAAAAACACTTAAAAAAATCGGTAAACACTCGGTTGATGACGAACTTAACTGCGGCGGATGCGGTTATGCAACCTGCCGTGATCTTGCAAAAGCACTTCTTGACGGGGATGCGGAAACTTCCATGTGCGTTTCTTATATGAGAAAAATCGCAATGAGAAAGGCTGCCGCAATGCTCAGATGTATGCCGTCCGCAACGGTAATGGTGGACAGCAACATGAATATTCTTGAAGCAAACGACGCATTTATGAGAATGTTCACCGGAGATATGTATGAAGTGTTTAAAGCGCGTCCGGACGGGCTTGCAGGTGCTGCAATCGAAAGAATTGTAGATTTTGCGGATTTATTTAAAACAATTTTGAAATCGGGAAAAGACTTGCATAAGGAACGTTATCCGATTAAAAATCGTCTTTATGATATAAGCGCGTTTACAATTGAAGAAAACGAGATTGTCGGGGCGGTAATAACCGATGTAACACAATCGGAAACAAACAGAGAAAAAATTTCTCAAAAAGCGCATGAAGTAATTTCCAAAAACATTTCAATCGTTCAGGAAATAGCCTGCCTTCTCGGCGAACACATGGTTGAAACCGAAACCCTCTTAAGTTCAATTGCAAACGACTTTGACGACAAGGACGAAGATGAGGAAAGTAAATAATCAGACGTTTTGTCATGCTGAATTTATTTCAGCATCTCAGCAAAGAACATTTGAATAATGAAACTGACGAAGAACGGCAAAACGGCTTTAAATAAAACAAGGATAAAACATGTTTATTGATATAGACTGCAGTCAAATGAAAAAATACAATCAGAATGCGTTCGGGGATTATTTTGTCTCAAAACGTTATCCTGATGAAGCGCGTTTGATTGCGGTTCTGTCTGACGGACTCGGAAGCGGTATCAAAGCAAATATTTTATCCTGTATGACCGCAACAATGCTTTTGCAATTTATCGAAAACGGGCAAATCCCGATAAGAAAAGCAGCCGAAATCATTATGAATTCGCTTCCGGTGTGCAAAGTACGACGCATAAGTTATTCGACATTTTCCGCGATTGACTGTGATGATTACGGTAATGCCAAGATTGTTGAGGAAGGCAACCCTGAATTTTTGTGGATTCGCGACAATGAAGTTATGACGCCGGAATATGAAACGATTCAGTCTAAAACTTTCAAGAACAGAAAAATGAAAGTTTATAAATTGAAACTTAAACTCGGAGACAGACTGATATTTTGTTCAGACGGCGTTACTCAGGCGGGGCTTGGCGGAGGAAGACTAAAACTCGGGCTTCGCCGTGACGGGTTGATAGTTCTTGTGAAAGATAAATTGTTAGAACAGCCGGATATTTCAAGTTCGGAACTTTCGCAGTATATCGTTAATCAGGCAAGAAACATCGAAACCGACAGAAAACCGAAAGATGATATTTCCGCATGCGTTTTGTACTTTAGAGAACCGCGCGAATCGTTGATATTTACGGGCCCGCCTTACCATCAGCAAAAAGATGCCGAATATGCCAGAATGTTTGACAACTTTAAAGGCAAAAAAGCAATCTGCGGCGGAACAACGGCCAACCTGATTTCAAGAGAGTTAAACCGTCCGATAACAATGGATACGACAATCAGTATCGGAAAACTTCCGGCATGCTCATATATGGAAGGTGTTGACCTTGTAACTGAGGGGATTCTTACTTTGACAAAGGCAATGGAGTATCTGGAATCAAATACCGCAGATATTGACAATGCGGCAGGGAAGTTGGTAAAATTTTTATTGGACAGCGATTGTATCAATTTCATGGTGGGTGCAAAACTGAATCAGGCGCATTATGACCCTGCGCTTCCCATAGAAATCGAAATCCGTAAAAACATAATCAAAAAAATTGCCAATGTCCTGCAGGACAAATACTTTAAAAAGGTCAATATACAATACATGTAAGAGTTTGACGACAATTTCTGGAAAGGATAAAAACGGGAACGAACGTTCTTAAAATTTAGACGGAAGTAAATAAAAATATACGAAAGCAAGTGACAGAATTATATATTAATAAGTTCAACGAAAGTTGACGGAAAGGGCATAAACAATGGAAAACAAAAAAATTAGTGTAAAAGTATGTTTAGGAACAACATGTTTCGTAATGGGTTCGGCGAATTTACAGGAATTAATCGAAATGGTTCCTAAGAAATACGGTGACAAAGTAGACGTATCCGGCGTACCGTGTTTAGGTTTATGCTCAATCGACTGGGAATTTTCAAAAGCTCCGTATGTAAAAGTAGATGATGACGTTGTTAAAGAAGCAACTGTGGAAAAAGTTTTGAAAGCAATAGATGACAAACTTGCGGCTCAAAACAAACAGTAATTCTTTAATCGTTGTCTTACAGAAAAAGATTTGATGTACACAATAAAATAGGAAAGGCGGCCGTATGCAAAGACTCGGATTTATAAAAGACGAATTTTTGCAGGCTGTATAAAAGAATGGCAATAAACACCCCAAAACAAACATCCCACTTAAAAAGAGAGATTTTGGTGAGACTCATCAAATCCTTTTTGAGTGACAACTTTGAAGAAAATACAAGATTAATACCATATGATATGCGTCCGAAAGGGCATGAAGTACCTTACAGATGCTGTATTTATAAGGAACGCGCAATTTTGAGAGACAGAACGGTTGCGGGGCTCGGTTTATCTATTGAAGAAACCGAGGACAGCGAACTTTTGTCTACACTGGCAAAAAAGGCGTTAGATAGAAAAGAGCCTGATGAAAAACCTTTAACGGTTTTGACAACTGCCTGCAAAGGCTGTGTTCCGGCAAGAATTTATGTAACTGACCTCTGTCAGGGCTGTGTTGCAAGACCTTGCGTAAATACGTGCAAATTCGGCGCAATCAGCGTAATCAACGGCAAATCCGTAATTGATCCCGCAAAATGCAAAAACTGCGGAATGTGTGCTCAGGTTTGTCCGTATCAGGCGATTCAGAAAATAATCGTTCCGTGCGAAAATGCCTGCCCTGTAGGCGCAATCGCAAAAGGCGAAGACGGGCATGCCAAAATTGATTTTGACAAATGTATTTCATGCGGCAAATGCGTTTCAGCATGTCCTTTCGGAGCGGTTCATGAAAAAAGCCAGATAATAGATGTTCTAAAAAACATCAAAGAAGGCAAAAAAGTTATTGCGATGGTTGCACCGGCAATTATGGGACAGCTGCCCTGCACACCTCAACAACTTAAAGAAGCCATTCAGGAACTCGGATTCTATGAGGTTTATGAAGTTGCTCAAGGTGCTGATGTTACGACAAAAACCGAAGCTGCAGAGTTTGTTGAAAGACTGGAGCACGGTGCGGAATTTATGACAACATCATGCTGTGCGGGTTATAACGAACTTGTAGACAAACATATGCCTGAAATGAAACCGTTCAGGTCTGACACAAAAACTCCGCTTTACTATACTGCGGAAATCGTTAAAAAAGAACATCCTGACGCTGTTACGGTATTTTTCAGCCCTTGTGTTGCCAAACGCCGTGAGGCTCTTCAAAATGATAATGTAGATTATGTTCTAAATTACGAAGAACTCGGTGCATGGTTTATTGCACTCGGAATTCAGGTTGCTGAATGTAAAGAAAGCGAGTTTAAAACAGAAGCGTCTGCTGAAGCAAGAAATTATGCGGTAACCGGAGGGGTTGCAAAAGCGGTTCAAACCCTTTTGCCTGAAGAAATTCCGGCGCATCCTGTTGTTATCAACGGACTTGACAAACAGTCAATCAGAGACCTGAAAAAATATGCCAAAAACGGTATGTGCGAACTCGGCAATCTGATAGAAGTTATGGCTTGTCCGGGCGGATGTTTAGGGGGTAACGCGACGGTTAATGCTTACAAACCGGCGCTTAAGCAGTTGACAAATTACGTGAACGCAAGCAAACCGCTTTTGGAAAGCGATAAGGTTGAAAAGTAAAAGTTAAAAAAACGACGCGGGCTGCAATTTGCAGCCCGCGTTTTTTGTTAAGAAGGTGTTTCCCCTATTTTATAATCCGTATAAATAAACTCGTCATTTCCCTGAAGAATATTTTTAAAACTCTCGCTTCCCATCATTTTTTGATACGTCGGTTCAACAGTTTTTTTATAAACATGTATAGTTTGTACATCCTGTCCGAATCTGTTCGGCGACTTGTTTCCGTTGACATCCATCATTATCATTGCACAGATTTGAACAATTGATGTACTTGTTATTACATTACCGTCGGCGTCTTTTATGGGATTTCCGAATTCATCTTTATGTTGCCAGGTTTCCTCTCCGTAACAATCGGGATTAGTTCTTTGCTGAATATATAGAACTGCTCCGTTCTGTAAAATTATTGTCGGTAAACCATTTGTTACCCAGTATGCATTTGTACCGGATGAATCTACATAAGGCGTTGCATATTTTATATCAGGATAATATTGTTTACATTCTTTGCGGGTTTTTCCCCTGCAAACCTTTGCGCCCGTAAAATATTTTGCAAAATTTTCAGCGGTTTGAACACTTGTGTTATTCGGGTTGAAAAGCTGCGAATTGTCACCGATAACTCCAAAATCTGCTTGTGCATGGATTATGGCATTGTTTATATCGGAATAAACTTTTCTGACCTGAGTGACGATTACTTTGTCGCGATGTTTTTGAATAAGCGAGGGCAGAGTCATAGCCGCGACAATTCCGATAATGCCTAAGGTAATCAAAACTTCAGCCATGGTAAAGGCAGCCTTATTTAAGCCCCCCCCCCCCCTGGCTGGAATCCTCTCATAGTTTGTGTTTTCATAAATTTCTCCTCTTTTATTTTTTAAATATTTTTTCTAAATTTGGGTTTTAATCAAAAATTTTATTTGTAATATAAT
>CALVAS010000016.1 GCA_944325585.1 Candidatus Gastranaerophilales bacterium | reverse complement strand
GCAGTGAAAAATGAAAACAAATCATACCCCCATTTATTTGGACCTTTTTTACCGTTTATGTCTATTGCAAAAAGTTTAGGTGTGAATACTGCGCTTGGAATAATTATACTTCCATCAGCCAGTACATAGGCCGGATTTTGATATAAAATCCTGTTTTGATAAAACCCGGGTTGACCTCCAACAATTTCAAGAGCCTCATCTTCGCTTAAATCAGGATTGTTTGCAACAGCCATTGTGTCAAAACCCTCATATTTTGGAATACAAGACGGATAGGCATTATTTTTACAAGTTGCAACTACATTCAAATTCTTCAAAAACACTTTTGCAAAAACATTACATTCTACTGCTGTTCCGTTACCTGTTAGACCGGATGTTGCAGAACTATTTCGTAAATCATAATAACATTCCGGCGTTGAACCGTAATCAACTTCGGATTTTAATAGTGCCTGCGTCAAGGTTGAATACGTCTTTTTAAACTGATTTTTCAATATCATTTTTTCGGCTTTGTTTATTAATGATGGAAGTGTCATTGCCGCCACTATGCCGATTATTCCTAGCGTTATTAGCACTTCCGATAATGTAAATCCTTTTTTCTTTACTTTATCACCTATAACGCACGCAGGAGCTGTTTTACAGGCTCCCCCCCCCCCCTGAAATTCAATCATAGTCTGCTTTTTCATACCTTCTAGCTCCTTTTTAATTAATATCTCTTTTAGCTTATTTTACAAAATCTAACTTATTCAAATCTTAATAACTTCTTCTCATCAAATCTGACAGCTTAACTTCCGATTTTTGCGGAGCAGCCTGCTTTTTCACAGCCTTCTCTATCGGAGTAACCGTTTTGAACTGTGTTAATCCTACTTTTATACTATCCTCACTTTTTAACATGAAAATTTCTTTTAAAAATTTGATAATATCGTTCATAAAATTCTCCTAACCGCTGGGGTTCATTAACTATATAATACATTAAAACCATTCAACTGGCAAATTTCATTAAACTTTATGTTATATTATTTATACAAACAGCAGTTTTATAATATTTGAATTAGAATTTAGACTGGGAGACCACAGAAAACGTGACAGCAAACGGGTACTATCAAACTTTGGATGAAAATTTTAAATCAGCTTACGAATTAATTACGCATGAACAAAGTCATAAAGAGCTGATTGAAATGCTTAAAGAAGGAAATATCGTTGAAAAGCAGCTGGCTGCACTCAAGCTGGAAACGGTTAATAATGAAAACGAAGCGCAAATTTTACTTGACAATTTGACAGGGCAGGACGGCAAAATAAGAGAAGCTGTTTCGTTAAAACTTGCAGAACTTATAAAAGATTCTGATATTCAAAAACTTTTTCGCGCAGACAAAAATTATGAAATATTTCTGCAAGCGGTCATTGATATCAACGGAAACATCTGTAGAAACATAATTTCGGCACTTGGATGTTTGAAGTCTGATAACAATTTCTGTAATATTTTTTGTCCGGAGCTGCTAAAGCGCACTTATGAATTGGCTCTTGTAATTAAAGATTTTGATTTTCAGGAAGGGAAATACAAAGTCAACAAAGAAGTCTTTAAACTTTACTGGTATCTTGAAGCAATTTATGTCTTTGCCGAAATGTTTGACACGACTGAACTTAAAAAGATTTTAAATATAACGAAATCAATTAACGAATACACAATCAGGGAAAAAACAGCCAAGATTTTAACTAAAGATTTTGATGACGCTGAACTTTACAAAATTAAAGAACTGTTAAAAAATGATACAAACTATTATGTTCGGCGATTTTAGGTATATAATATATAAATAGAATGCACATTGTATTAAGATATATTACAAAATTTTTCTGTTTGACATGTATTTTAGGCAATTTTTGAAGAAGAATATCCTTTATATATATAAGAGTTGCAAAACAGTTATCAGATGGGAAAATTAAAGGAGTAATTTATGGCAAGAGTACTTATTTCAATGCCGGAAAGATTTTTAGACGAGATAGACAATCTGGCTCTAAATGAAAACCGCACAAGATCAGAATTGATTAGAGAAGCACTCAGAACATATATGTATCGTAATCAAGTGCGTAACACCAGAAGAGCAGAAAAAAATGCGGAAATCTTAGATAATCTGCTCGGTTAAACAAAAGTTTCAGGGAAATATAAACACGGATCAGGGGGAAAAAATTATGGAAAATATGGAAAAAGATTATATGATGTCATCACTGGATGAATACTTCAACTTGCTGGAAGAAGAAAATGAAAAACGTGCACAAATGGTTGCAAAATCACTCACAAAATACTTAAAAAAATCTCAAGAATACGGCAAATATGATGAACTTCAAGTTCAAGCCCAATAATTTTGAGTGATTACGTAAAAAGATTTGAAAAAGCCCTGCAAATTTGCAGGGCTTTTGTGATTTAGACTTGTTTAATCGCATTATTTAAATCTTTTAAGCAATTGTTCGCCGCGTGCAACAACATCTTCCGTTATCATTTTGAATGTATCCATATTAAACGGCAATTCCTTATCGGCAAGTTTGATGCGTACTTTTGCTGCCTTCTTGGTATTTGAGATTTCAGCAAAAGTTTCTTTAGGCATTATAACAACTCCGTTCGGCAATCTTTCCGGTGCGTTTTGTACAGTTACAATATCAATATTTGTGAATCTTTTACCTGTTCTGAAATTTTCGATTTTCTTGAATTGTTTTGCCGGAAGATTTTCTCGGAATTTAGCGAGTGTTTGCGGTGAAAATCTGCCATTAAAGGATGTTGCAGTGTTCAAAGTAGTTTTCATTATTTTTCTCCTGTTTAGTATGCAGTTAGATTAAAACGCATAAAAATATTTTTTGCTATAAAAAGAGAGTTTGCTTCTAAATAAAGCAAACCCTCTTTAAGATTTTTTGTATTGTTTCAAAAATTATTCGATAATTTTGTCAACAACACCGGCACCAACTGTACGTCCGCCTTCACGGATAGCGAATCTCATACCTTCTTCGATAGCAACCGGAGAGATAAGTTCAACTTCCATTACAACGTTGTCGCCAGGCATAACCATTTGACCGTCGAATTTGATTGAACCGGTAACGTCAGTTGTTCTGATGTAGAACTGAGGTCTGTATCCGGGGAAGAAAGGAGTGTGACGTCCGCCTTCTTCTTTTGTCAAAACGTAAACGTTAGCTGTGAATTTAGTGTGCGGATGAATTGTTCCCGGTTTAGCAAGAACTTGACCGCGTTGAATATCAGTTTTATCAACACCACGGAGTAAAGCACCAATGTTGTCACCTGCTTGACCTTGGTCAAGAGATTTTCTGAACATTTCAACACCGGTAACAGTTGTTTTCTTAGTTTCGCCTAAACCAACGATTTCAACTTCATCACCAACTTTAACAACACCACGTTCTACACGGCCTGTAGCAACAGTACCACGACCTGTGATTGAGAATACGTCTTCAACAGGCATCAAGAACGGTTTGTCTAAGTCACGAACAGGTGTCGGGAAGTAAGAATCGATAGCATCCATCAATTCCCAGATTTTATCAACCCATTTGTCTTCACCGCGTTGAATTTTCGGATTAGCTTGAGCTGCTTCAAGAGCTTTCAAAGCTGAACCGTGAATGAACGGAATGTTGTCTCCGTCGAATTCGTATGAAGAAAGAAGTTCACGAACTTCCATTTCAACCAATTCTAATAATTCAGGGTCATCAACCATATCACATTTGTTCAAGAATACAACGAGGTTCGGAACACCAACCTGTCTTGCAAGAAGGATGTGTTCACGAGTTTGAGGCATTGCACCGTCTGTAGCAGCAACAACAAGGATTGCACCATCCATTTGTGCAGCACCGGTAATCATGTTTTTAACATAGTCTGCGTGTCCGGGGCAGTCAACGTGTGCATAGTGTCTTGCATCTGTTTCGTATTCTACGTGTGCAGTAGAAATTGTAATACCTCTTGCTTTTTCTTCGGGAGCAGCATCGATTTCATCAAATTTTTTCAATGCAGCTTGTCCTGCAGCAGCCAATACAGCTGTAATAGCAGCGGTTAACGTTGTTTTACCGTGGTCTACGTGACCGATGGTACCAATGTTAACGTGCGGTTTGGTACGTTCATACTTTTCTCTTGCCATGAGATTAATCTCCTTTTTACTACTTATACTACTTACTAATTTGGTATTTTAAGCCATAGTATAATAATATTTGCTCAATTTTTTTTGTCAAGGCATACGGATGTGCCGAATATAAATCAGGACATGCTTTTGAATGATTTTTATCTGTATTTATAAACCACAGTACCTTCTGCACAGTCCAAAAGCGAGTGCGGAATACGTAAAAGGCCGTTTGGATTATTTGTATCTTTTAAATAAACATAATTTTCATCGGAGCGTTCAATTGAGTATGAATGTTGGCTTTTTAGCTTAACTTGCCTGATGGGTTTGTTTTTGGTGTCTAAAAGTAAACCGTTTACAGGGTTGAGAGCCAGAGAATTCTTGTCAAAACTGATAACAGCAAGAGTATTGGGATTTTTTGTCAACAGTTCTTCTTTAAAGTGTATCCAAACTCCGTCTTTATAGGTAATATCTCCGGCTTGCAGCGCTTTTAAACTTAAGTGCCAAGTTTTGTTTTTAGGTCCTGTAAGAATTTCAAACATTCTATCCATATGATTTCTTTTTCGGACATCTTTAATCATATCGCTGCCGGATTCTTTTAAATACTCATCAACAGCCATCAAAAACGCGGTAACATCACCGTCTCCGAGCGCACCTATTGATTTTCTTGTTGCATTAAGGATTTCATTCTCTGTATATGAATAAACTTTGTCGGCTTCCGGAAGATAAACAGATGTTATACCGTTCTTTTTCATAATCAGGCTGTTCAAGTATTCCTGAGTTTCCTTATTTGCCCCGAAGGCGTTTATCACACTTACGGCCCAGCAGCTGTTTTTTAATTGTTCAAACGCGTTGTCTATTTTACCGTTTCCGAGCGCATCATTAGTATTTAAGCCGTATTGCTTTAGAATTTGTTTCAATCTTCTTAAATATTTTTCGTCAGGTTCGGTATTTGGTGTTATTGATTTTTTTTCATTATGACCTGCCAAAAGTTTCTTTCGGATACCAAGACGCGCAAAATACTGTTCCAAAAAGAAATTTAAATTTTTATTGTCTACGACCCCTATATGAGGCAAAAAGCCCTGTGTTACTTTATTTAATTCTTTTTTGCTTTCAAAAGAAATCACATTACTTTCAAGTTCCGATTTTTGGGATTTTTTATCCAGCATTTTATAAATATGACTTACATAATTCTTTCGAGTTTTAAGCGGAAGTCCGAATTCTTCAAAAATTGATTCAATGAGAGTTTCTTCGTTTTCTGCACCGAATCCGGCTTTCGAAAGTTTTTTATAATTTTCTAAGACCTCAACAACATTATCTTCATTAATCTGTTTAATATGAGTTCCAAAATTTTTGTCTGTTCCAAGCCCTGCAATATCATTGATAAGTGTTCGGGCAAGTTGTCCAGCATCCGGTTTATCACTGGAAATTTGATTTTTGCCGGTGAAATCTTTTTTCCCGATGGCCTTTAAACTTCTGGCAGTCTTTTCAAAAATAAAAGACGATTGTTTTACGCTGTTAACCGACATAAAATTCCCTTATTATCCCCTGTTATATTTATAAAAACCGTTTTTATTCAGGAATTGCCTTATTTTAAGTCTTTCTTTACATAAAGTTACCCTGCATCTATAAAAAAAGAGTCCCTTTTTATTTTAAGGAACTCTTTTTAACTTAATTTAATGATTTTACGAATTAAACATCTTCTTCTTCATCAACCGCATCTTCGGAAGGTTCTTCTTGCTGAATATCTTCCTCGTCATATGCCTGTTGATTCATTTCTTCTTCAATTTCCTGTTTTAATTCGTCGTCTTCATCCTCAATTTCTTCTTCCTGAGGTTCTTCCTGATAATTTTTAATATTTTGCGCCTCAGCTTTTTCCATTTGAGAAACACTCTTGATGTCTATTTTCCATCCGGTAAGTTTGTGCGCAAGACGAACATTTTGACCTTCGCGGCCGATTGCAAGGCTCAATTGATCATCAGGTACAACAACCATGGCATCATGCGCATATTCATCATCTTCCAGAACATCAACGGACACTACTCTTGCCGGAGAAAGAGCATTTACAATATATTCCACCGGATCTTCAGAATATCTTACGATATCAATTTTTTCGTTCTTAAGTTCAGAAACAATTGTTTGAATACGGCTTCCGCGAGGTCCGATACATGCGCCGACAGAGTCAACTTCTGGGTCATTTGACCAGACTGCAATTTTTGTTCTGTATCCTGCTTCGCGAGAAATTGATTTAATTTCAACGATTCCGTCTTCAATTTCGGGAACTTCAAGCTCAAACAGCTCACGAACGATTTCGGCATGCGCATGAGAAACTATTACCTGCGGCAATCTTGTTGTCTCTTTTACGTTCAACACGAATACTCTGATACGGTTTCCGGGTTTGTAGTATTCGCCGGGGATTTGTTCTTTCTGCGGCATAATCGCGTCTGTTTTGCCGATATTTACGATTACGTTGCGGTTTTCAACCCTTTGGATAATCCCTGTAACAAGTGTTCCTTTTTTATCCATAAACTCTTGCAATACAAGATTTCTTTCAGCTTCGCGGATTCTTTGAGTAATAACCTGCTTTGCAGCCTGTGCAGCTATACGTCCGAACTGATCAGGCGTAACTTCGATTTTAACTTCATCATCAACTTCAACGTCTTCATCAATTTCTTTTGCCTGTGCAAGCGAAATCTGTTCATCCGGATCTTCAACTTCATTTACAACAACTTTTGTTCTGAATACGCCGATTTCACCTGATTGTTCATCCAGAATTGCCTCAACATTTGCTGATTCTTTAATTCTCATATGCTTTTTGTAAGCCGCTACCATCGCGTCGCAAAGTGATGCTATCAAAATGTCTTTTGATATTCCGCGTTCGCGTTCCAACTCTTCACATGCTTCAAAAAGCGCAGTTCCTATTTTAATCATTTTTTATATACCTTTCTGTCCCGAAGGACACTATTAAATTGTAATTTTAGTCAATATAAAGTTTTGCGGATTGAATATTGCTTCTTGGTATCAAAAGTTCTTTTGCGTCATCAAATCTGAAAAACTTCAAACCTTCATTTTCGTCAAAATCCAGAATCTCACCCTTAAAAACTTTTTCTTCTTCTCCCTCAAGCGGGGTTTTAAGTTTGATGCTGACATTCCGGCCTTTGAATATTATAAATTCCTTATCGGACTTGAATTTTCTCTCCAAACCGGGGGATGAAACTTCAAGATAATACTTCACGGGAATCAGTTCGTCCAGAAAGTCCGAAAGACTCCGGGTAACCTTTTCACAATCATCAAGAGTAACGTCTTTTTCATTTGAATAAAGAAAAATTCTCAAAAACCAGCGGTGGTTCTCTTTTGAAAAATCAACTTCAAGCGGAATATAACCGAAACGCATGGCTGTATTTTCTATTAACGGATTGATTTTTTCCAAAATTTCATGTCTGTTAATATCCTGCTTCATGGCACTTCCTTCCGTAAAAACTACCCTGATGATAGAAAAAGAACGGGGGTGCCCGTTCTTTTCTCTGGAAATATTATAAATTACATAAATCTAAAAGTAAAGTCTTATGTAAAGTTTTTAAAAGTCGTTATTAAATTTCTGCTGATGCAAGCATTTCAGCACCGTTTACCAGAACCGGCTCTTCAGCTACCCGTTGGAATCCTGTTACTGTTGTGTTGTCAACAAGTGCATTATAAGTTGATGCTACATTTTTGTATTCTTGAATCATTTCCTGTCTTTTGTTTTCGTCTGTTTCTTTGTCGAGTTTTTGAGCAAGTTTAGTCAATCTGCTGTTCATATCTCTTAAGTCTTTGCTTTCAGAATTTTCAAATTTTGTTTGTTTTGCTGTATATTCATTTTTAGCTTGATTCAAACTTGAAATTTCACCGTCAACTTTTTCCTTGCTTGCTGTGTTTGTTTTGATAGATTGATCAAGGTTGGTGATTTCGGTTTCTGTATTTTCTTGTTGTTTTTGAAGATCAGCAAGTTTTTGTTGTAATTGTTCTTTTTGATTATTTAAATTATCAATTTGTTGTTGAATTGAAGCGGTATTGCCTCCGCTTGTTTGAGCAGCAGCAAGCTGTGCTTCAAGTCTTGGAAGCTGTGCATCAATACCGCGGATTTGAGTGTTTGTATCCGTAATATTAGTTTTGATTTCTCCCAGTTTGCCTTCGGCTTCTGTTTTGGCTTGTGAATCGCTTGCAATTTGAGCTTCGTAACCCTCACTCAATTTTGTTTTTGAAGTGATTTGACCATCTACTGTTGCCAAACCTGTTTCAATTTCTTTGGATGATTTTGCAGAAGCCAAATCACCGAGAACATTACCGACTTCACTGCCTGTTTTTACGGCTGAAGCTGTATTACCTGCTGATTTACCTATAACAGAGGATGAATTTGAAGCCTTAGTTGAAATAACCGCTTTTGTTACATCTCCTGCAAGACTACCTATTTGATTAAGCATAGCCATTGCATCCATACCGTTGCTGCGGCTTCTGTTATTTACATTCATTGCGTTTATATATCTTTGTAAATCCTTATTCAAACGATTAATATCACGTCTTACACTGCGTGGAGTCGGCGCAAATCCTGACGCAATACTTGCATCCAAATTTACATCAACATTGTGCATTGTATAATCGCTTGGATTAACATTGCGCATACCTTCAACGAAATTACCATATTGAGCGTATTTTCCGGTGCTGAAAATTGTTGAACGCGTAGCATTATTATTTGTTAAAGCGCTTATAGCAGAATTTTTTGCTGAATTTGAAGAAGATGATGATGAAGTTGTAGAACCGGCAGATGCAGTATCGCTTGTCTTTGAATTGAATTTAGGGACAGCTGACAGCTTGCTTTTGGTAGTTAAAGCTGTTTTTAGACCCGGTTTAAATTTTGGTACTGCGTTTACACTCATAAATATCTCTCTTTTTATATACTTCTTGTATATATAAAGTATATAAGTTTAGAAAAATTGCCTTTCTTTATATTATTTTGTAACAATTGTTAACATATCCCTGAATATCTCGTATATATATAAATATACCCGCATGTGATACAATTTATGCAGCACATATAGCATTCTTTAATTCTTAAGATATGCTTTTTGTTTTATTAAGGTTCATTAATCTGCAGCAAATCCTTAAAACCCCGCGCTCAAGACTTCTTTCAAAGTTTGCAAGAGAATGTTACTTTAACTTTACAAAAATTATGTAAATTTTTCTAAGAAATTAAATTCTTCTCAAAATCGCCTCAAAATCTCAATCTTTGGATTTAGGCGAAAATTAATTGTAAAAAGATTGGCATGGATTCCGCAAAACCTGTTTCTTTTTTCAAAATTTGTTCTATGATGAATTTACATCTTGGGAGGCGGGGATTGATGAAAATACATCCTCTCCTTTAGTCTTATAAATCCATAGAACGATTATGCACCATTCAAAAATCGTTTAAAATATGGATAAGAATTATAGTTTTTATTCGGAGGTAGTAGAGAAGTGTTAGAACATGGTTATATTCAAATTTACACGGGAGACGGCAAAGGCAAAACTACAGCATCATTAGGTTTGGCACTTCGAGCGCTCGGTCACGGCTGGAAAGTTCTTATTATCCAGTTTACAAAAGGTGACAGTGCAACTTCATACGGAGAAATCGTATCTTCATCAAAATTCCTTCCGAATCTTGATGTTGTACAGTTTGGTATGGACAGAGTTTGTTATTCTCATAACGTTTGCATGGATGATTTTAAAGAAGCCAAAAAAGGCTGGGAATTTGCAAAAAAAGCAATTCAATCCGGCGAATATCAGCTTATCATTCTGGACGAAATCAATATTTGTACAGCAATGAATATGATTAAAGTTTCAGAGGTTAAGGAAGTTTTGATGAACAAACCGGAAAACCTTGAAATAGTTTTGACGGGACGCTATGCGCACCCCGAATTGAAAGCAATGGCTCATCTTGTTACGGAAATGAAACCTATCAAACACTACTTTGATATGGGAGTAATGGCAAGACAAGGAATTGAGTATTAGGGAGAAGAGAGAGGGAAAATACTGCAAAGTTGGCAGGTGAAAAAGACTTAAGTAATGTAAATCCTTTTTGTTTCAGAAATGAAATACCGGACTTAACGATATGGGAGGTCCGATTTTTTTTGCTTTGATAGTAACAGGAGGAACTTGGTTTACATTACTTCACAATTACAGACAAAAACATTATTTGATTTGCTAAATTACATTTTTGTAATAAAATATAATTGGTTATACTAGTCCGATAGGTTTTGCCCTAGTTCGACGGGGCGGAACGGCAGGCAAATGACATCAAATGACAATGTTTCAATTGTAATTAAAAATGCAAATGCCAGACAATATCCGAAATCCGACGAATGGGACAGTATTTCCCGTAGTACTAAGTAAAAGAAAAAGGAGAAAACCGATGCCAGTAGCATCTATGATTGAACTTTTGGAAGCCGGTGTTCACTTCGGCCACCAAACACAAAGATGGAACCCTAAAATGAAACCGTATATTTACGGTGCAAGAAACGGAATTTATGTATTTGATTTACGTAAAACTTCAGACTTATTAGACAAAGCATATGAAGTTGTAAGAGAATTTGCAGCACGTAATAAAAATATTTTATTTGTAGGAACCAAAAAACAAGCAGCCGAAGTTGTTGCAGAAGAAGCTAAACGCTCAGGCGCATACTACATTAACAGAAGATGGCTCGGCGGTATGCTTACAAACTTTGAAACTATCAGAGGCCGTGTCAGCAAACTTAGAGAATTGGAAGATTTCTTAAACAGCGGACACGCTGAAAAATTACCGAAAAAAGAAATCGCTCAATTAAACCGTCAATTAGCAAAATTGAGCAAAACTTTGGGCGGTATCAAAGAAATGAGAGGATTGCCTGATTTAATCTTTGTTATTGACCAGAAAAAAGATGAAATCGCAATTCTTGAAGCAAACAAACTCGGAATTCCGGTAATCTGCCTTGCTGACACAAATGCAGATCCTTCAAATATTGATTATGTAATCCCCGGAAACGATGACGCAATCCGTTCTATTAAATTAATCACTTCAAAACTTGCTGATGCAGTTATCGAAGGTAAACAATTAAAAGAAAATAAAGCAAACACAACTGCAAAAATTGAAGAAATTAAAGCAGAAGATGCAGGTGTAGGCGTTGCTGAAACAGCAGAAGCAGTTGAAGAAGTTAAATAACACGAACTTATACAAAGACGTCATCCCGAATATTTATACGGGATGACGCTCTTACAAAAAATAGGAGAGAAATATGAATATTACAGCACAAATGGTAAAAGAACTCCGCGACAAAACCGGTGCAGGTATGATGGATGCCAAAAAAGCACTTGTTGAAACCGATGGAGATATGGAAAAAGCTATGGACGTGCTCCGTCAAAAAGGTATGGCTTCAGCAGACAAGAAAATGGGAAGAATTGCTGCAGAAGGACTTATTGCATCAGCTATTGAAGGCAATGCAGGTGCTATGGTTGAAGTTAACTGCGAAACTGACTTCGTTGCAAAGAATGAAGAATTCAAAGAACTTTCAAATTGTCTTGCAAAAGCAGTAGCAGAATCTAATCCGAAAGATGTTGAAACATTTGTAGCTTCAACTTGCCCCAAATGCGGTAAAACAATTGAAGACGTTATTAAAGAAAAAATTGCTTCAATCGGTGAAAAAATTACCTTTAGAAGATTTGTCCGTTATGAAGGAAATGTTGCAACATACATTCACAACGGCAAAATCGGTGTTCTTTTGCAAACAGATAAAGAAGATGCAGAATTGATGAACGATTTGTGTCTTCATATTGCATCAAATGCTCCGGAATTCCTTTCAAGAAAAGAAATTCCTCAATCTGTTATCGACCATGAAACAGAAATTGAAATGGGCAAAGAAGATTTGCAGAAAAAACCTGAAAACATCAGAGCAAAAATTGTTGAAGGCAGAGTTAACAAACTTCTGGCAGCAAAAGTTCTTCTTGAACAGCCGTTTGTTAAAAATCCTGACGTAACAATTGAACAGCTTATTGAAGGCAAATTGACAATCAAAGCATTCACAAGATACGTTCTTGGCGAAGGTCTTGAAAAACGTCAGGACAATTTTGCTGAAGAAGTTATGAGTCAGGTTAAAGGCTAAAACTTGAATTGCAAAATTCTATAAAATTTAAACGACCGGCTTTGAAGCCGGTCGTTTTTAATATTTACATATAAATAACAATAAAATATTTTTTGAGTTTTTAATCCTCGAAAGGGTTGAAATCTCTATAAAAAATTGTTATTATAAAAAATAAATCGTAGAAAGGGATTGTGATGGACTTAAAAGTAAAAGAAATCACCAGCTTTTTGGAAGATGGAAAAAATAAGACTAAACTTGTTTTCTGCCAGAATGAAACAGAAAAAGAAATAATCTTTGAAGGCGACGGAAAAATAAAAACTCCTGTCGCTGAAGTTTAATATGTATCCGGAAGTTCAAGCGGAGCCAGCGGTTGATTATTTACCGGATCCGGAACGGACATCGGCTCTGAAGTATCCGGTACTGTTTGATTTTCCATTTCCGGCGGGTATTTTTTAGTTCTGCGGCGAAGATGGAATCCGTCATGTTCCTCATATTCTACAGCATCATTTTGCTGAGTAATTTGCGATTCATTTTTCGGCTGACTGATAGGAGTGTTATAGTTTCTTTCTTCAGCGGATTCTGCTGCAGGAGTTTCTGAGAGCACAGAGGTCTCTTCTTTTATATCACTGACTTGTTTTTCATTTGAAACATTGTCTAACTTTGTACTGTCATTAATAGAAGAAGAGGTGGAAGTTTCCGGTGATGCGAAAGTTTCGTCTACAGGTTCTTCATTTTCAGAGATTTCTTCCTCATCAAGATCTTTTTCATCTCGCAATTTGAAATTAAGAATAAACACCTGATCTTTTGCAATCACAATATCTTCGCCTTTTTCTACATATGACAGCGGCGTGCTTTCATAAACAGAAACGGCACTTGATTTAAATCTGTTGCCTTCTTCGTTTTTCACAGCACCTTCAACAGCCGCATATCCCATTGAAAGCCCTTTTACAAAATAATTTCCGACACTTAAAGCAGCAGATTTTGCAACACTTTTATAATCAAACTTTGTGGTAAATTTACCTTTTACGATTTTATTATCTATTCTTTCAACTTTATGAACAATGCCGTCGTTATCTGTGTACTCTGTTAATATAAACGCAAATGAGGCATCACGTTTTAATCTTTTTGGACTTACAACATCAACAATATCGCCTTTTAACGTATAACCTTCAAATATCAAAAGTTCATCATCAAGGTTTAAATCGGTGACAGCCTTAACCGTAAGAGTTTCGGGCGGATTTTCGGTTGTAAAATCCGAAAGAGATTCAACTTTAATCGTATCTGCACAGGCAGGCATTATTCCTACAACTAAAAATGATAATAAAACTAATATTTTTTTCATATATTCTTTTCCTTATTTCTTTTGGTAAGTAAAATTATTATTAGTCTTTAAACCGTTGCAAAAATTTTGCATTGCTGACTGGCTGTGCGATTTAATGACACCCGGGATACGGACTCTTTGTCCGTCCTTCATAGAAATCTCAGGGTAATAGCAATATCTTCTACGTTGACGTTTGCTGGAACCGCAGCGGCGAGAACTTATGGTACATGATGCAATAT
This sequence comes from Candidatus Gastranaerophilales bacterium, assembly GCA_944325585.1. Lineage (GTDB taxonomy): Bacteria > Cyanobacteriota > Vampirovibrionia > Gastranaerophilales > Gastranaerophilaceae > Scatenecus. The sequence goes on along the minus strand of CALVAS010000016.1, from coordinate 19,624 downwards.
TATCTGCAGAAAAGGTTGATACCACCTTTTTACCTGTTGTAACTCTGCAGAGTCCGTTTATACATTTGACTGTTGTATAAGGCTGGAACATATATATAATTCCCAAAATTGCCAAAAATACAATAGATACAATTGATCTGCGCCCTCTGAAAAAATAATATATTATATCTTGAAGATAATTCATTAACTCCGCATCCCCTTATACTAAATAATTAAAGCATTATTATATTAACCTGTCAAGAAAAGAAAGGCTTCAAATACTGACCAGTATAAGAATTTTTAATTTTTGAAACCTGCTTCGGTGTGCCTGTTGCAACAACCTGCCCTCCGCCGTTGCCGCCTTCGGGGCCGAGGTCTATTATATAATCCGCAACTTTTATCAAATCAAGGTTGTGTTCAATAATTAAAATAGTATTTCCCTGATCAGCCAACGCATGAAGGATTTTAATAAGTTTATCCAAATCAGCCCAGTGAAGCCCCACAGACGGCTCATCCATCAGGTATAAAGTTTTGCCTGTTGCGCGTTTGTTAAGCTCTGACGCAAGTTTAATTCTTTGCGCCTCACCGCCTGAAAGCGTTGTTGCACTTTGTCCCAATTTGATATAATCCAAACCGACATCATTTAAAGTCTGAAGTTTATGCTTGATGTTAGGAACGTTTTCAAAAAAGGCAAGAGCTTCTTTTACACTCATATCAAGCACATCGGCAATGGTTTTGCCCTTGTATTTTACTTCCAGAGTCTCGCGGTTGTAGCGTTTTCCTTTGCAGACAGGACATTTTACGTAAACATCCGACAAAAAGTTCATTTCAATTTTATTAACGCCGTCGCCTTTACAAGCCTCACAGCGTCCGCCTTTTACGTTAAAACTGAAACGTCCGGGTTTGTATCCACGCAGCTTTGCCTCATTTGTCTTTGCATACAAATCTCTTATATGCGTAAACAAATCTGTGTATGTTGCAGGGTTTGACCGCGGAGTTCTGCCAATCGGAGACTGGTCGATTGCAATAATTTTATCAATATTTCCAAACCCTGTAATCTCATCAACACCCTGCGGTTTTGGTTTGTCGCGGCGGAGTTTGTGAACCGCATACTGATAAATTAAATCCTGCATCAATGTTGATTTGCCGGAACCCGAAACTCCGGTCAATACAACTATTTTGCCAAGCGGAATATCAACATTGATATTTTTCAAATTGTTTAAATGCGCATTTTTAACTGACAGAAATTTTCCGTTGCCTTCGCGAAGTTTTTCAGGAATCGGAATAAAACACTCTCCGCTCAAGTATTTTCCCGTAATTGATTTTGGCGCATCAATAATATCCTGAATTGTTCCTGAGGCAATAACTTCTCCGCCCAACACTCCTGCTCTCGGGCCGATATCAACAATATAATCCGCATTTCTGATAGTTTCTTCATCATGCTCGACAACAATCAGAGTATTTCCTAAATTTCTGAGCTTTATCAAAGTTTTGATAAGTCTGTCATTATCCCGCTGGTGAAGCCCGATTGACGGTTCATCAAGAACATATAAAACCCCTGACAATCCGCTTCCGATTTGGGTTGCAAGCCTTATCCGCTGCGCCTCGCCGCCTGATAAAGTTCCTGCCATACGCGAAAGATTTAGATAACTTAAGCCGACGTCTTTCAAGAATTTTAAACGGGCGCGAATCTCATCCAGAATCTGCTTTGCAATTTGAATATGATATTCATTTAATTCCAGATACAAATCGGAAATAAAGTCATACTCTTCATCAATCGGCATCAATGTAAATTCATAAATATTTTTGCCTTTTATTCTGACTGCGAGCGGAAAAGGTTTTAATCTTGCCCCGTGACATGCAGTACAAGGGGTCATTATCATATATTTTTCAATTTCTTCCCGCCAGTAATCCGCGTCCGATTCATGATATTTTTTCATTAAATACGGAATTACTCCGGGATAATTGTGATAACGGGTTTCGTAACGTTTTGATGTGAAACCTTTTATCTTCATTTTTATCACATCATCTGAACCGTAAAGAATAATATCCTGATGTGATTTTGGAAGTTTTTCAAACGGAGTATCCGGATTGATTCCGTAATAAGATGTAACAGCCGCAAGTATATCTTTATAATAAGAGGTGGAAGATTTATCCCACGGATAAATCGCGCCTTCATTAATGGATTTGGTGCGGTCAGGAACAACCAGATCGGGCGATATTGTGTAATCAACACCGATACCCGAACATCTTTCGCAGGCGCCGTAAGGGTTGTTGAATGAAAAAATCCTCGGCGCAAGTTCTTCAAAACTCAAATTACACTTCGGACATGCCAGTTTTTCGCTGTATATAATTTCTTTATCACCGATAACATCAACAATTGCAACACCGTCAGCCTTATGAAGAGCAATTCCGACACTGTCCGCAATTCTTGATTGCGCCTCCGGTTTTACAACAATCCTATCAACAACTACATGAATTGTATGCTTTTTATTTTTTTCCAGTTCAATTTCGTCCTCATCAAGATTGTAAATTTCCCCGTCGACTTTCACACGGACGAAGCCTTCCTGTCTTAATTCTTCAAAAGTGGATTGAAATTCGCCTTTTTTACCTCTTACAACTGGTGCAAGAATCTGAATCTTTGTTCCCTGCGGAAGTTTCAGAATATTATTTACAATTTCGTCGATTGTCTGAGGTTTAATTTCTTCTCCGCAATTCGGACAATACGGGGTTCCGATTCTGGCGTACAAAAGCCGCAGATAATCATATATTTCTGTTACGGTACCAACTGTAGAACGCGGGTTGTTGCTTGTTGACTTCTGATCAATGGAGATTGCAGGCGAAAGGCCGTCTATATATTCGACATCAGGTTTGTCCATCTGCCCCAAAAATTGACGCGCATAAGTTGAAAGACTTTCGATATAACGCCGCTGTCCTTCCGCAAAAATCGTGTCAAACGCAAGCGAACTTTTGCCTGAGCCTGAAACACCTGTAAAAACAACAAGTTCGTTTTTCGGAATTTCCAGTGAAACATCTTTTAAGTTATGTTCTTTTGCCCCTTTTATTTTTATTGTGTCTTGCATAACTTAATTATGACATGTAAAAGATGAATTTCAATTTTGAAATTTTACCATGGATATTCGTCCGCTATTTCCCAACCGTCTTGCATTATTTTTGCGGCACAATATGCTCCGGTGCCGCTGTGGCTACAATTGGTATTTATTTCATCAGTTGTTTTGTCATAGCCATTTGCTCGAACTATACTTTTATCAAAATCCACTATGAACATAAAAACATCTTTGCCTATAATATTTGGTGGCTTTACTCCGTTAATATCCGCATAAACTGTTTGAGAGGCGCTATATCTATAAATATCTTTAACAATATTACCCTCGTCATCATATATTGGAGTCCATCTTACCATTAAGAGGCAATAAGCCGTTCCGTCATTTGTTATAAAAAAGACCCGCCCTGCTCTATAAATTGTATAAATTGCAATATCCTGATACATATTATTAATATACATATATATAGGATATTTTTTATCATTGGAAGGATTAAAAGGAAATACTCCTTCACTTAAAACCGTTGGGGAATGGAAATATGGTTTCCAATAAGTGTTAAAAAACTTTTTCATCACGTCAGGATCTATTTCTTCCGAAGTCGAAAAATACGCTGGCCCGTTATCTTCCTGGGCTTTTATTACAAGTTGGCTTAATACAGTATAGACCTTTTTTAATTTGTTGACTGTTACGAGTTTTTGATATTTCCCGATTAATGCAGGTAAAGTCATTGCTGCCACAATACCGATTATGCCAAGCGTTATCAAGACCTCTGCCATGGTAAATGCGGCTTTGCACATTAATTTGTCACACAGGCTTGCAGGGCGGAGGTTGTTCTTGCAGGAATTAGCAGATTCTAAAGCCCTAGGTAAGGGCTTAAAATCACGTTTCGACTTAGTTTCAACTGATTTTGCAGCCGGTACAGAATGACGCAAAAAATTGTCGTCTGAGGACTCAAGACATGCTTTTGGATTCTTCGTCAGCACAGCGGCCCCAGAAACATATAAGGTTAAATCACTCGCAGGAGCTTTATTGCGGGTTGCCCCCCCTCCCCTGAATTTCAATCATAGTCTGCTTTTTCACCATATTAAGCTTCTTTATCAATATTTTTCCATTACTTCAAGCAATTTTTTGTGCAAATACACATTATGTACTCTAATATAATCCACTTTTTTTTCAATTGCAAGGGTATTCAATGCAACAGTAAAAATATCTTTCATCTCGTTGTCATAATCCGCCATATTTAAAAGAGATTTTCTTGAAAGCCCCAGCATAACCTCGCAGCCAAGTCCGTAAAATTCCTTAATCCGCTTTATGATTTCAAAATTATCTTCTCTTGTTTTTCCAAAGCCGATTCCGGGATCCACGATAATATTCTCTTTTTTTATTCCTTTTGAAAGTGCAAAATCTATCTTTTCATTCAATTTCAAATAGATTTCATCCATCAAACTTTCATAAACCGGATTATCCTGCATGTTTTGCGGTTCACCTTTTGAATGCTGAAGAATTACTTTAACCCCGTATTTTGCAATTACATCCGCCATATTTTCATCATAATCAAATCCCGAAACGTCATTGATAATTGAGGCGCCATTTTTTATACATTCTTCCGCTACTTTTGCGCTTCTGGTATCAATGCTTATCAGAATATCAAATCCGTTTTCCCGCGCAAACTTTAAAACAGGCAGGATTCTGTCAATCTGAGTTTCGTCGGAAACCCGTGTTGAATAAGGTTTTGTGGATTCCGCACCGATATCTATTATATCCGCGCCGCTTGAGAACATATATTCAAAATGCTCTTTTGCTTTGTCATAATCCAAAAATTCCCCGCCATCCGAAAACGAATCGGGGGTAAGATTTAAAATTCCGACAATCTTTGTTTTCCCGTACTTTTTTGTTTCTACAAACGATAAAATCTTTTCACTTAGAAATTTTAAACCGAAGGGCTGAAACGTAAGTTTTTCTGCAATTTTTTTCAATTGAGAAATACTTCCGCCAAGAATGCAATCGCTCTTTTCGGCCTTTGATGTGATAACTTCACGATGCGTCGCACAATCAGCACCGACTGAAAGCGCTGTTTGTTTTAAAATATTTGCCTGCACAGGTGTCAATGAGTAAATTTTTATATTTTTGTAATTGAATTTATCGGCTGCACGGTCTTTATACGACTTATCAAATCCTATTTTTTCAAGCTCTTTTTCTATTTTATCCGTTTCAATCTCTTTTAAAACAAAATCATTCATAAATATATTTTAGCAGAAAATTATTTTTATGAATAGTGCAAAATTCCTAAAATACGGTCGATTCCTGTATTTTAATCTTCTTTAATATCATCCTGTTTTTTATCACGGTAATAATGCCACAAGCTATGATTCATCAGCTAAAGAGTTTAAAAATTTGGATTTGCTGATATGTTCGTTATAAGCAGCGGTCGTAGTTGTTGCAATATTTGTAAGTCCGGTTATTAAAGTCAAAACCGCAAGTCCGAATCCAAAGCAGGATGCTGCGCCGATAAAGGCTTTACTTTTTACAACTTTATTCAAAATCGGGGTTTTTTGAGCCCAGCCGGTTACGGCTTCAGTAAATTCTTTTGCCATTCTGCCGAAACGGCTGAATAGTGATTTTGTTTCCACTACCGGTTTTCTTGCAAGTTTTATGTTATCCATAACCTCTTGAGACATGTATCCCAACTTTTTAGTAGAATTGAACATGCGAAATCCGGCTTTGCTGCTTGCAGCCGCAACAGCACCGCCGCCGACAGCAGCTTCGCCGACTTTTTTTCTTTTTTCTTCAATATCTCGTTTTGTATTTACATTTCCTGTAAATGATACTGAAGTGACTTGCATTATTCTTCTCCTTCAACGAAACGTGTATTTTCGCGCTGCATATCCATAGCTTCAACCGCACCTGTTGATACACCGCCTGCTACACTTACAGTTCCGACCGCAGCATTTTTGTAATTTATGCCTGCAATTTTGTTATAGGCTTTTACAACACCTTCAGCTATGAAACTTAATACACTGTCAATTCCGCCCGTAATTTTTCGGACTATTTTGTTATCAGCCACTTTTTGTCCGAAAGATTTTGCTGATCTTACAAATGATAAATTATTAAATTTATCCAATTTTTTGTCTAATTTTGCTTTATTATTTTGGAAAGTTTTTGTTTGTTTTAATGCTGTAAATTTCTTTGAAACGAATGACTTCAAATTTTCAACGCCTTTTTTAATCGGCTCTGAAATATTTTTATTAAATTTTTCCGCAATATTTTGTACAACTCTGGACTTAGACATGTCTTTAAATGCAGCGATTATATATTTTGCACTCCATCCGGTTGCCATTCCGCCAAGAACACCGGCAGCAAGAACCGCCCCGCCGCGCATTGCGGTTTTCATCTGCTTGGGGATTTTCTCTTCGTTTTTAGAAAGCATTTCTTCAAAGCCTTGACTTTGTTTTTCCCAGAGAGAACGTTCTTCGTCATTTTCATATTCTTTTCTGAGTCTGTCAACCTCAGACATGTTTTTGGTTTCTTCTTGTCTGCGGTTTTTGTCTTTTCTGCCTTCAAAAACAGGTCTTAAATTCTGATTAATACCGGAATGAATTGTTAACATATTTTCTCCATTTCTTACATAGACTTTTTCTGTTAGTTTAATGGATGTAAAAAAACTTTTTTGCTGTTATAAATAAATTATTTTAATAAAAATTTACAAACACTTTACACAAATTAATTATCTCATACAATCCGATTTTTGTAAAGAGATTATGAACTTTTGCAACCCTGATAAGTACCCCGCATTTCAAGCATTCTGTCTATTTTGTTTAGACAATCCATTTTTTTGCCGAGCCACCGCGGGGCAATTAAATTTTTCTTTAAACCGTTTCCCGCAAGTCTGTGAATTGTTGTTTGGGGCGGAAGATATTCCAAAAAATCACAAACGTTTTTTATATAATCGTCTTCACTCATAAAATCAATTTCACCTGCACTGTACAAATCTGCAAGTCTGGTATTTTCAAGCGCGCAAAGCATATGAATTTTTACGCCGTCGACTTTTAATTCCGAAAGTTTTTGAGCTGTCGCCATAATCTCGTCATGAGTTTCCCACAAGCCGAAAATTACATGCACACAGACATTGATTCCTTTTTCTTTTGTCTTTTCATACGCTCTTAAAAAACAATCGAAATCATGCCCGCGGTTTATTCGTTTCAAAGTTTTGTCATGAACCGACTGAAGCCCGTATTCAATCCATGTGTAATAATCATCCTTGTATCCGGCTATAAGATTTAACTTTTCATCATCAACACAATCCGGACGAGTTCCGATTGAAAGCCCCACAATACGTTCGTTAGAAAGTGAAGAGTCATAGATTTTTTCAAGTTCTTTTACCGGTTTATACGTATTTGAATAGGCCTGAAAATATGACATGAATTTTTGCGCTTTGAATCTTGTACTCAGATTTTTTATTCCTGTTTCAATCTGCTCCTCGATTGACAAAAGATTGGAATGCGCCTGTGAAAAACTTCCGCCTTCGTCGCAAAATATACAGCCGCCTGTTGAAATTGTTCCGTCGCGGTTCGGACATGAAAAACCGGCATCAAGTGTTATTTTATAAACCTTAACGCCGAATTTATTTTTTAAATATGCACTATATTGATTATAACGTTTATCAGTATTATTAAAAAACATTATTTTTCTTCATCTTGTCCGTCCAAAATCGGATAAACATAATGTTCACCGCAGTTGGGGCAAACTACTTCCTGCTGTTTGCCTTTTTCAAGCTGTGCGACTTCAAACAATGTTTTACATCCTGATTGAACGCATCTGATTGCCCAGGTCGGTCTGATTAATCTTGCCATAAATTTTCCTCTTTATTACTTCAAAACAACAACAGCATTTTATCATCAGAAAAGTGTTTATGCAAGTTATAAAAATATATTTACAGTACAGGGAACTAACGCCACAGGCTGATTTATATATAAATCGCAAAAGTTATAATATTCACAAAACTTTAAGGAGAAAACAAAATGAAACGTTTTTTTATTATATTTTCAATAATGGTTGTCGGAATGATTGCTTTTATTGATGCCAAAACACGTATGGACGAACTTGAAGCGGTTGCTGCGACAACACCAAGTCAGATTGAAATGAAAAACGATCTGCAAAAATCAACCGGTGACGGGCTTAATGAAAAGACTTCAATTCCGCAGAATAAAATGATGCTTCCGCAAAATCAAGACAGCAACCAGCGGATGCAAAATATCCCACAAAAACTAAACCCTCAGTTTAAACCGCGTCCGCAGCCTATCAAACCTCAAAGCCCGTAAATTATTTCACCAAAATCACTTTCGTTTTCACCCTTAATTTCCTTGGAGCGCAAAGTGTCATAACTTGGCGGATTCATACGGAAAAATGTACTGGGCGCTGCATTTTCCGTGCTTTTGGGCGATACTACAGGATTGGAAGTTTTAGGGAAAAATCTTAATATAACGTTTTGCGCAATGCTTCGTCCGACAATTGCTTTTCCGTACATATCAAGCTGTTCTACTTTAAGAGCCGCTTCGGACGGTGATTTTGCTTTAAACTCGTTATTATTATTTCCGAGTTTTTTCTTATAATTTCCGCTCCACATAACAAGTCCGTTCACCGTATCAATAAGCACCGCATTGGTTTCAAGTTCGTAAGGGTAAACGATTCCGAAACTGCTTGAAAGATCAAGAACTTCCCAGACGCTTCTTCTCAAATTACTCTTCTTTGTCATCGCCGTGCTTGAAATCAAAAGAACTGATTTTGCTGAAAAGGCATCAGATATTTTTTTTACGGCTTCCATGTCAATATTATTTGCGCGATTATATTTTCTCAAAGTATTTGTCGTTAAGGCTTTTAATGTCGGATTGGCTGCAATTGCAGCGCGGACAGACTCCAGCGACGGCGCATTCACTCCGGCTGATGCGTTGAAATTTTCAATCACATCCTCTGCAAAAATATTTGAAACTTCTTCATGACAATAATAATTTGTACAAACATTCAAAAGATCTGCGGGAAGCACAAGAACATTGAAGGTTACCGCATATGTTTTCAGCGGCAGCATTACAGCAAATAAAAGCAGAAGTTTCAAAAATATTTTCATAATATTATTGTATCACAGAATTTTCTCATACAACTAACCGATTATTTTTAAAGAGGATTAAATTAAAATATGAATAAACCTGACGGCATTTTAGAAAATGCGTCTTTTTAAATCCCGAATAATCGTGGAGCCTTGGAAAATCAGAACAGGAGAATCGGCATGGATTATCAATTTTTGATGGAGAAAGCAAAAAAGGCGTCAGAAAATTCATATTCACCATATTCTCGTTTTCCGGTCGGTGCGTGTGTACTTGGAAACAGCGGGAATTATTATTACGGCTGCAATTTTGAAAATTCCAGTTTCGGTTTAACGATTTGTGCGGAACGAAACGCCATCGGAAATGCAATTGCAAACGGAGAAAAGGAGATTAAAGCAATTGCGATTTATTCGCCAAACATGGAGGATTGTCTGCCGTGCGGAGCATGCAGACAGGTTATTTCCGAATTCTGTTCGGATGACGGAATTGATATAATAACAGAAACAGGCGAAGGGTTAAAAATAAGAAATTTCAACGAGCTTTTGCCCGGAAGATTTAAGTTATAAATATGTATTTCATTGAACTTCTGGTAAAATATCTGAAAAAGGACAGAGTTGAGGATTTGATTGAGAAATATGAGAGTGAAAAATCAATAAATCCTCTTGATGCTATGTTTGAAACTGATGAAGATGACAGCGCAAATTGTGAACATATTTTTATGCCGATTGACAGTTCCGGAGAAACTTTTGCCTGTTCCAAATGCGGGCTTGTAATTGATAAAAAAACTTACGAAAGAAGAAATATTTTCAAAGATAAATAATTTTTTACTGTCCCAGCGCAGTTGTTGATTCCTGCTTTATCATTTGACCGAGAATTTCTTTTGCAGTTTCAAGCTGAACATCTTTACGGTTTTTAATGTCGTCAATGGTCAATTTAACTTCAATATCAGGAGAAATTCCTTTTTTATTTATGTCTGAACCTGACGGGGTCAAATACTTTGCAATCGTCAGATTAAGACCTGTTTCGTTCGGCAGCGGCATAATTTTTTGAACCATGCCTTTACCGAAGGTTTTTGTGCCGAGAAGTTTTGCTTTTTTGTAATCTTTCAGCGCTCCGGACAAAATTTCGCTTGCACTTGCGCTTGCGCCGTCAACAAGAACTATCATGGGTTTATCTATTTCAAATTCTGTATCCTGAGCATAAATATCGTATCTGTAATTGTCACGGCCTACAATACTTACAAGATTGCCGTCCTGAATAAACAGGTTTGCGATAAAAATTGCATTCGGCAAAAGCCCGCCAGTATTTCCGCGCAAATCAAGGATAAGCCCCTGTGTATCTTTTGTTTTTTCTACCGCATCCATAAATTCATTTGGGGTTGAGGTTCCCAAAAAACTTGAAATCTGTATATATCCGATATTTTTGTCAACCGAACTTTTTACGGTTTTTATTTTAATCTCTTTCCGCATAACTTTTTTTACGAATTTATCTTTGTTACGCAGAATAGTGATTTCAACAATTGTATTTTCAGGGCCGCGAACCAGCGCCGCAACATCCGAAAGCGGAAGTCCGTTTACCTCTTTTCCGTTAATATCAAGAATCACATCTCCCGCCTGAAGATTTGCAGCCTGTGCAGGAGTTCCGTCCATTACGTTTATGATATGAACTTTCCCCGAAACAGATGCAATATTTACGCCGATTCCCGTGATTTTTGAATTTATTGAAGTATTCTGGTCATTATACTCAACCTTATCCATATACCTTGAATAAGGATCATCCAGACTGGCAAGCATTGTATCTATTGCGACTTTGGCATCCGCATCCGTCTTAATTTTGCCGTGATAATGTTCTTTCCATCTTGCCCAGGACTGATGATTCATAGAAGGATCATAATAATTATTTTTAACGGTCGCCCAGACATTATCAAAAAGTTTCTGGCTGGAAACGTGCTCATGATTAACAAGTTCGGTTGTGTCAGTAATCGTATAATTATTATTCACGTTCATCACGAATTTGTTTAATAATACCAAACAAATTACCGTCAATATAAATAATATAATCTGATTTCTCTTCATACGATTATTTAACATCAATGCGCTTTTATAATCAATATACTTTATAATTAGTTATATATGATATTATAAAAGTTCTACAAATCTTCAAACCCCGGCGATGTTGCAGGAAGCCCTTTATACCCTTCATTGGATCTTACAGTCTTTTTAATGTATTTGTTTGAATAGTTTCCTTTTTCAAAAAGTTTTTTTAATGTATTTTCACGAGTTACCAGCGGGTGAAGATTTTCGTCGCTTTCAGGGAAAACATCCAGAATTTCGCACCAGACAGACGCTTCCATTGTCCATGCGTAGGTTTCTTCAGCTATGGAATTGTATTCGTCCTGATGAAGAGCTTCATGCGACAGAAGTGCCGCAATTGCGCCCGGAGGGGCATCTTTATGCTTCGGATTTATGAAAATATATAATCTTCCGCCTTTTTTCCAGCCAAGAGCATCAAAATCCGCATATTCAGGTTTTATTGTGCTTAAATCTTTAAACATAACTCTTACCGGCTTTTGTGAAAGATTGTTCCCTAAAATTGCACGTCTTGAAAATTCGCCGTTTGTATCTTTCAGCATATCCAGCGCAACATGAAAAATATGGTCTTCACTTACATCCTTATAAAGAGGTTTGATGCGTTCAACATATTCCGCATTGTATTTTGCCGGATAATTTTCCGGAATTATAATCGGCTCTTTTTTGCCGAACGCAAACGACGGAAGTGTTATTGTTACCGACGCCGCAATCAGCGTTACTTGCATAAATCGTTTTAAATCTTTTCTATTCACAGCTCTCCTCCGAATTACTACATACTTAACAGTATATACTATGTTATTTTAAGGACAAATTTTTCAAAAACAAATCACGTTTTTTGTTACTTTCTGTTAAGCATAGCAAGTTCTTTGTATAAAATCTTGTATTCCACGTTTTCTCTCGCGAGACTTTCAGCCTCTTTTATATATTCAAAAGCGGATTTGGCATCATTATTTTCTTTATACAATCTGCTCATTGCAGCATAATATTCTGGATTGTTAATGTCATAGAATATTGCCCGTTTCATACATTCAACAGCTTCCTCAAAATCTTTTTCCTGATTTCTGACAAGAGCCAGATAGTAATATCCGGCCGAACAATTGATATCAAGAGAAAGTGCCTTCTGAGAATATTCTTTTGCCTTTTCGTAATCTCCGCTTAAATATGCCGCTTTTGCGCCGATAATAAAGGCTTCCGGCATATTTTCATTTTCGCCCGTAAGTTTTTGGACAATTTCGAGTGCTTTGTCATACTTTTTCTCTTTTATGTAAATCTCTGCATAATCAGAGAGATATAAAAGATTATCAGGGTGGTTTGATGTCAAATCCTTAAGAAGGTTTTCGGCTTTATCAAACGCAAACAGTTCTCTATAAACTTTTGAAAGCGCGGATTTTGCAAAATCATCGTCTGGGTGCTCCTGATTCACCTTTTCAAGAATATTTTTTGCGCCTAAAAAGTCTTTGTCCTCAAATTTCAAAAGAGCATCAAGAACTTTTGTCCTGTAATGTTCAGGTGAATTTTCAAGAATAAATTCAACTTCATTTTTGGCTTTATCAAAATCTTTTTGTCTGAAATACAGATATGCAAGAGAATATCTGAAATCCGCATTTTCAGGTTCAAGCCCTACGGCTTTTTTATAGGCTCCTGCTGCCTCTTCATACCAGCCGTTTAAAAAGTAGGCATTCCCGAGGTTGAATAAATAAAGAGCTTTATTTTTATTCATTGAGGACGCTTTTGAAAAGTATTTTATTGCATCCGTAAATTTTTCGTTTTCAAGCGCGAACAGACCCAAATAATTCAAGACTTCATCATTCTCTGTTGTTCGTTCGAGATTGTGAAAAATTTGATATGAGTTTTCAAAATCACTTTTATCAAAATAGATTTTACCTTTCAGAATTTCGACTTCATCCATTTCAGAATCTATTTTTGAAAGGATTTCCAGAGCTTTATCAGAATCGCCTTTTTCGTAACAGGCCTGCGCATATGCTGCCAGAACAGTATCATCATCAGGTTTTGATAAAACGCATTTTTCTATTTCATCATAATCTTTTTGTAATGACAGAATCTTTATCAGGCCGGCAAGGCTTTTTGAATTTCCGTCGAGCATATAAATTTTTTCGGACATTGTTTTTGCATCATTAATTTTATTTTCACGCAGATAAATTTCTTTTAAAAGTTTATAGGCATCCAGATGAGATTTGTCTTTCAAAAGCACTTTTTCAAGATATTTTTCGGCACGCACGTAGTTGTGAAGCTGAAAATATAAATCTCCGAGCTGATATAAAATTTCAATGTTATCAATTTCGGTTTCAAGCGTTTTATAAAGCATCTCAATGGCTTGTTTGTAACAGCCTTGCGATTTCAACTCGAAAGCCTGTTTTATATAATCCAAAACTTCTTTATCCTGCATATATCCTCAAATTTATTATTTCTTCTTATCTTTTTCGGTTTCTTTTTTATTTTCGCTAATTATAACCAGAACTTCATCCTCGCCTGCCATTTTGAGGTTGTTTCTGGCTATCCCCTCAAGAGAAGTTGTTTTTGAAAATTGTTTGATATCGTCTTTTAAATCCTGATTTCTCGCTTCTGCCTCGTCGCGGACTTTTTCAAGCGTGCTTATTTTTGCTTTGTAAGAAATCGTCTTTGAAATATTTAAAATTGCACCGAAGCCGACCTGAACAAGACAAAACAGCAGAACAAGCGTTAAAAATGAATAATAAAAGCCTTTTTTTACTTTATTTTTGTGATGTCTGCTTTTTGCGGCACGAACTATTTTGCCGGACGGAGCCGGATTTTGCTGCATTGATTCAGCGTTTATATTTTTTTCTTCTTCTGCCGTCACACATACCTCACTTGATTATTCTATATTATAAACTAAATAAATCCGATTAACAATTATGTATTAAGAAATTTACAATTTAAAGTTTGTTGAAAAATTAAGCTGCGACCATGTATTTCCGGTATTGACATCAAAAGTCTGTTTTGCACCTATATCAAAGCGCATCCTTTCTGAATCTTTGTTTCCGAGCGGATTGATTGAAAAAACAAGTTCACTTGAGCGCCGGTTTCTGGTAATATCTGCGGACAATTCTTCTCTTAACGCAAAGATATTATTGATTTTTAACTCCGGAATCACACTGAAATTATCAGTCTGAATCTGGGTTGTTGTCATATTATTTTTTTTGTACTTTGAACTTAGTGAAAAATATTTGCTGTCATATTTGGTAAACAAACTTGTTGCATTTTCAAGCTGAGAAGTGGATATTTCACTGTTAAATGACGTTCCGAATGACCATTTCCCGTCCTGTTCCGTAAAGTTCCGCTTACGCGGTGAAATATAATATTCCTCCCCTTTAAAACGCGAAAGCGGGTAAGGATTTTTGTTACTGATTATTATTTGATTTTTATCAACAACAGATTCGGCAGCGACTTTTTCAGGGGTCTTTATATTCAAAACAAATTTTGTATAATCATCCATATACAAAACATCTTCTGCCCCCTCAACGTATTCTGCATAACCTTTCAAAGTTGTTGCATTAAGAACAATAGGCTCCTCTTCTTCTGCTGCAGGAAGGATTTCCGATTCTTCTTCCTGATTTTTGATATCATTTTTGGAAGTTTTTTTGTCTTTTTTATTCTTTTTATCAGCAGCCTGAACTTCGCCGTCATCAGGAACCGCCCAGATAAAAATGTTCGGCAGTTCAACATCTTCTTGCGGTTTTGCATCATCAGCAAACGCAGGAGTACAGAAAAGCAAAATAACCGATATCAGAAAAAAAATCTTTTTCATAATCTATATTTTACTATTTCAAGCACGTTTCAGTCAACTAAATTTCAAAAAGCTACTTTTCATCCGTCTCAAGATTATTCAGCGCGTATTCACAACACTGTTTAACAAGATTGTTTAATGAAACACCCTGATTTTGCGCAACGGTATACAAACGTTCAACCAAACTCAACGGCAGACGGAAGGTTTTATTAACCATTTCTTCTTTTTCTACTTTAAACATATTTTTCAATATACAATATTTTACACTCGGAAACATACATTATATTTTTACATGATTATTTAAGTGTAAATTACACTTGATTTTATTAGTGCAATAATGTAATATATTTTTGGAGGTACGCATGAAAAAGAGAGCGTTTACTATGGCTGAAGTTTTGATAACACTCGGGATTATCGGGATTGTAGCTGCTATGACACTGCCGACAGTTATAAACAATATACAGGACAAACAATTCCGCACAATGTTCAAAAAACAGTTTTCAATAATTTCTCAAGCATTCCAGATGGTTTATCTTGACGACGGCGAAGAAATTCAGTTTGAAGATTGGCATGAAATGATATATTACATATGCAAAATCGGTACAAAACTAAACGCGGAACAATCAGGACTTAAATGTGATGAAATTTCACAAATGACGCCGGACGACGCTTTTGAGTATCACATTGACACCAAGTTTCACTGGCATGATGACGAAAAATGGTACAATGCGAAAAAATTACCAATGAAATCAAATTCCGGCTATAGGTATATGACTTTTTACCTTCCGGATGGCGCCTGGATAAATTTTAATTGCTACAGATATGTTTTTGTTGACGTTAACGGAGCCAAAAATCCAAATACTGTCGGCCGCGATATTTTCTATTTTCTACTTCCGCGCAACTCGGCATCTCCAAACTTTTTTGACACATCACCACATACGACGACCGTAAATGGATGTCAAGGCGGAGAATATGCCACACGATTAACCCGCGACAACTATCAGGACGATTGTCTTAACGGCACTGGTTGGGGCTGTTCACCTATGTATATCCTTGATTAATTTTTATATTTCCTGTCTGTTGTACAGCTTGAATTTAAAATTTGCGCGTGCTAGGATAAATGTTGCGAAATATAAAAGATTAAGTCATTTTAACCGTATTTAGACCGTAAAAGTTTTAATGACTTAGGAAGGATATTAAAAATGGAAGAAGTAAGAGTCAGAATAGCGCCGTCTCCAAGCGGAAACTTACACATCGGAACGGCAAGAACGGCTTTATTTAATTATTTGTTTGCAAAGAAAAACAACGGAAAATTTGTTTTAAGAATTGAAGACACAGATGCTGAACGCACAAGTCAGGCTTATATCGACAATATTTTTGACAGTCTGAAAGCACTGGGGCTGAATTGGGATGAAGGTCCGGATGTAGGCGGTCCTTACGGCCCTTACACGCAATCCGAAAGATTTGATATTTATCCTAAATATGTTCAGGAATTGCTTGACAAAGGTTTTGCATACGAATGTTTCTGCACACCCGAAGAACTTGAGGCTGAAAAAGAAGAAGCAACAAAAAATAAGCAAGCATATGTTTATTCTAAAAAATGCGAAAACCTTACAGCCGAGCAAAAAGAAAAACTGAGAGCAGAAGGAAGAAAGCCGGCAATCAGATTTAATATTCAAAAGGCGCAAAAAGCATTTCATGATTCATCCATATTGAAATTTGACGACCTTGTTAAAGGTGAACTTCATATGGATACCGACCTTCTTGGCGACTTTGTAATCTTAAAATCAAACGGAACTCCGACCTACAACTTCGCGGTTGTAATTGATGATATGTTAATGAAAATTTCGCATGTAATCAGAGGCGAAGACCATATTTCAAATACATTTAAACAAATTCTTATTTTTGAGGCCCTCGGCGCAAAAGTTCCTAGATTCGGACATTTGGGAATGATTCTTGCCCCTGACAGAAGCAAACTTTCCAAACGCCACGGTGCAACAGCGGTTTCTGAATTTGTTGAAAAAGGCTATTTGACAGATGCGTTAATAAACTTTGTTGCACTTTTGGGCTGGTCTCCGTCTGACGGTCAGGAAATTAAAACAGTTGATGAAATTGCAAAAGACTTTAGAATCGGCGAGGTTTCCTCATCTAATTCTATTTTTGAATACGACAAACTCAACTGGATGAACAGCCATTATATCAAAATGCTTCCGATTGAAGAGCTGAAAGAAAGATTGAAACCTTATTTGACCAAATATAACCTTAACGAACTGACAGACGAACAATACACAAGAATGGTTGAAGTAACACGCGAACCGTTAACACTTTTGTCAGACATTACAGATGCGGTTCCTTATTTCTTCGGCGAAACAGTTGAAATTGAACCGGAAGTTCAAACGGAAGTTTTGGATACCGAAATTTCGCAGGATGTTCTTAAAGAATTTGCAAAACAAGCGCCCGATTGGGAATGGACAGAAGAAAATCTTCATGAAAAACTTGAAGTTTTCCGCGGAGAATTTAAAGAAAAAGGAATCAAGCCCAAAGTAACTATGTGGGCGATAAGAGCAGCCGTCACAGGAAGAACAAGAGGAGCCGATATGACGGCAATCCTCGCAATTCTCGGCAAAGACAGAGTTCTCAAACGAGTTCGCGCTGCAATCAAGTAAAAACTACACTTGTAATATATTGTAAATAATTGTAAATATATCCCGTAAAAAATTAAACTTTTTTACGGGATTTCCGTATATAGAAAAATATAATAACTTAATGGTTGCACAGAGAGCGGACTTTTGAGAGAGTAAGTCCCCAGACAAAAAGGAGTAGAGAATGGCATTGGCGAAGAGAGTATTTGAAGAAGAAAATGAGGCAGAAGTATTTAATTTTTTCACACAAGAAGAAATTCAGAAAAATTTAACATTTTTAATGCTGGTTGAATCACTATTTCATCAGGACAAAGACCAAAAACACAGCATAATACAGATTATTGATCCTGATGACGAAAATAAAATTTTATATTATACCAACGATAAATTTTTAGAAGTTATTGATTTATACGGTTTGGACGGCTTTATTTATTAATATCCGCATGCTAAAATAATCGTATGGAATTTAAACACTATACGGTGATGAAGTATGAAGCGGTTGATGCGCTTGAATGTACAAACGGCAAAATCTATGTTGATTGTACATTAGGCGGCGGAGGCCACAGTGAACTGATTCTGAAAAGGATACAGCCTGACGGAAAATTGATTGCATTTGACATTGATAATGATGCAATTGAAGCGGCCTCAAAGCGTTTAAAGGATTACAAAAATTTAACAATAGTCAATAACTCCTATGTTGACATCAAACAGACACTTGCAAATTTGGGGATTGAAAAAATCACCGGCGGTGTCTTGTTTGATTTAGGAGCAAGTTATCACCAGTTTAATAAAGCTGAACGGGGCTTTTCGTTTTCAAAAGAAGCGCCTCTTGATATGCGGTTCAATCAGGATGCGGATTTTTCCGCGTATGATGTTGTAAACGGATATTCAGAAAACGATCTGGTTAGAATTTTTTCCGAATACGGCGAGGAAAGATTCTCCAAAAGAATTGCAAAAAAAATTGTTGAACAAAGAAAAGTCAAAAACATACAAACGACAACGGAATTAGCCGATTTAATAGTTAACGCGACACCAAGAATAAAATCGTCTATACATCCGGCTACACGCGTATTTCAGGCAATTCGAATTGAAGTTAACCAAGAGTTAACAAATGTAAAAAATACTCTGAATGATGTGTTGGATTTATTGGACATTGGTGCTATAATAAGTGTAATAAGTTTTCATTCTCTGGAAGACCGGTTAGTGAAAAACTTATTCAGGTATCACTCGCAAAAATGTCACTGCGAACCGAATCAAATGATTTGCAAGTGTCCTCCGCCAAAACTGGAGCTGGTAAATAAAAAACCGATAATTGCAAGTGATGAGGAGATTAAAGAAAATCCGCCTTCAAGAAGTGCAAAATTAAGAATCGCAAGATGTATTAATTAGTTTAACGAAAAAGATTTTCACTTTTTAGGCAGGCAGTTGGGGAAATTAAAGTTGAATACGGCAAGAGTAAGACAAGACGACTACAGTTATTCTTATACGCAAACGGGCTACATTGAAAACCCGATAGAACAGGCGCCCGTAATAGAAGGTCCTTTTTATTACGACAAAGACAATTTGGTAAAAGAAATGGCAATCAGAAGAATCAACAAAACTTTATCAGGATTGTTGACAATGTTGATATTAACGGCATTTGTCAGTTATTATTTTGCCATGACCAATGAAGTTACGCTGAACAAATTGAGACGTCAGATTACAACTCTTAACGAAGAAAACGCCGAACTTCAAAACAGACTTGACCGTTTAAAATCGTTTAACAATGTTGACGACAAAATGGGAGAATACAATCTTTTGCAAAAGGCAGCTAAAGTAATTGAAGTTCCAGCAGTCACCGCAACAGTTCCGGTTGACAAAAAGAACGATACAACCGCCGCATTTAATTGGGCTATAGGTTATTAATACTGCGCCTTTATGAATACAGCTTCAAGTTCCGTTCTATCGTCTTTTCAATTACACTTTTAACACTGTCATATTCGGT
>CALVAS010000015.1 GCA_944325585.1 Candidatus Gastranaerophilales bacterium | reverse complement strand
CGGGAACGTGTTATAATGCATCGGGATTACTGTTCTGACGCCGAGCCAATCTGCAGCAATTGCAGCATGCGCCGCATCCATTGTGTAATGACCGCCAATCGGAAGCAAAGCAATGTTCGGACGATACAATTCTTTTAATGTTTTCATTTCTCCTGTTAATGCAGTATCTCCTGCATGGTAAATTCTTGTATTTTCTATATCAAAAATTATACCGGCAGCGCTTCCTGCAAATGAGCCGTCTGGCAAAGAGTTTGAATGATATGCAGGAACAAAAATTGCACGTCCCCACGGATAACTCAACCATCCGCCGAAGTTTACTCTGTTAACAGTTATTCCCTCTTTTGAAAAATAATCCGCAAGTTCCACAACCGCAGAAACTGTCGCACCTTTTTCTTTTGCGATTTCAATTGTGTCGCCAATGTGGTCGGAATGACCGTGTGTAACAAAAATATCGGTAATATTTTCCTGATGCCAGTTATATTTATCGTTTTGTTTTACAAACGGGTCAATTAAAATACATCTTTCACCGACCTTAAACTGAAAAGCGCTGTGTCCTAAATATCTTATGTCCATAAGTTACTCCTTCTTATTATCCACAGTTTATTTATATCAGATTTTTTGATAAAATTCAATTATGAAACAATACGAAACATATATGAAAGAATGTTTTGAACTTGCACTTAAAGGGCAGGGCAGTACTTCACCGAATCCTATGGTCGGCTGTATAGTTTTAAACAGCAGAGGGGAAGTAATTTCAAAAGGGTTTCATGCAAAATGCGGAGGAAATCATGCAGAACGCGATGCTCTTTTAAAAATTGATAAAAACAGTGCAAAAGAAGGAACATTAATTGTAAATCTTGAACCTTGCTCTCATTACGGCAAAACACCGCCATGTGCAGACCTGATAATTGAATACGGGATTAAAAAAGTTGTTATTGCAATGCGCGACGTAAACCCGATTGTAGCGGGAAACGGCATAAAAAAACTAAAGGATGCCGGAATTGAAGTGGTAGAAGGTGTTTTAGAAAAAGAAGCAGAAAAGCTGAACGAAGTTTTTATAACGAATATGAAAGAAGAACGAACTTTTGTTGCGCTAAAAACTGCAAGCACACTGGATGGAAAAGTTGCGACATCAACAGGAAGTTCAAAATGGATTACTTCATCAGGTGCAAGAGAGGAAGCAAGACGACTCCGCACTTTGTATGACGCAATTTTAACCTCGTCTTCTACCATAATTGCAGACAATCCGACAATGGAGCATAAAAATAAAATTATCCTTGACAGAGAATTGAAAACCGATTTTGAGAATGCAAACATTTATAAATCCGGAAATATTTATGTTTTCTACGATAAAAACCTCCCGCAGCCTAAAAATACCGGCAGAATTTCGTTTATACCGTGCCCTGTTATGAATGAAAGATTAGACATTAAATTTATTCTAAAAAAACTGTATGAAAATAAAATAATGAGCGTATTTGCGGAAGCCGGCGGAACTTTAAACGGTGCAATGATAAATTATGCAGACAAAATTTACCATTTTATCGCACCTAAAATAATTGCGGATAACAGTGCAAAATCGGCTTTTGACGGCAAAAATATTTATGACATCAACGATTCATTAAACTTCAGATTTGATGAGATGAAAGTATTTTCGCCCGATATTTTATTAACTTATTATCCTATTCGAAAAATTTAAAAAAGGAGTATAATAAAATTTATGAATATAAAATACGAAAACGCAGCGGGAACATTTTATCCCGAAACAAAGGATGAATTAAACAGTTTTCTTAATACTCTGCTTGAAAACAACAAACCTGACAGCGGATTTAAAACAAGAGCAATTATTGCACCGCATGCAGGATATATTTTTTCCGGCGGATTAGCTGCCAAATGTTATCAATATCTGGATACGGCGGTAAAAAACGTTTTTATATTTGCACCTTCGCATTATGCAAGAATTTTCGGCTGTGTAAGTTCAGATTATGACGAATTTCAAACACCGCTGGGAAATTTAGAGGTGAATAAAGAATTTTTAAAAGAACTTGCAATTGATATAAACAATCAGGCTTTTGAAAGAGAGCATTCAATTGAAGTCCATCTGCCGTTTATAAAAAGACTTCTGCCCGAGGTTAAAATCATTCCGATTTTATACGGATGTGAGGATTATCTAAATATCACAAAAATTATAGAAAAATACTGGGGAAATAAAGAGAATGCTTTTGTTATTTCATCTGATTTAAGCCATTTTTATCCTGCTCGCGAAGCCGTTAAAATCGACACATACACAGCCAATTTGATTGAAAATAATGAAACGCGTAATTTTGAAGCTGAAATGGCATGCGGCGCTGTCGGAATTTGCGGGATAGTAAATTTTGCAAAAGAAAGAGGATTTTCTCTTATAAGAGCGGGACTAACAAATTCTTCCGCCTCAACCGGCGACACCTCAAGAGTTGTAGGATACGGCGGCTGGTTTTTGTATGAAGGTATCCGCGGCGAGTATATAAAAGAGTATCTTGGCGGATTTGTGAAGGAGCTTTGCAGAAAAAGTATTGAAAGCGGGCTGCAGCTTGGAAATTCGCTTCCCGAAAAGTATCCGGAAGTGCTTTGTGAAAACGGCGCATCTTTTGTCACACTGGAGATTCAGGGGCAGCTTCGGGGATGTATCGGGTCAATAATAGCTCACAGAACCCTGTTTACGGATTTAGTCAAAAATGCACATGCAGCAGCCTTTTCAGACCCGAGATTTATGCCTTTGACAATTGACGAATTTAAACATACGGATATTTCGGTTTCTCTGTTATCAAAACCCGAAAAAATAGATTTTAAAGATGAAAATGACCTGCTTGACAAAATGGTTCCTCTTAAAGACGGAATAATCATCAGGGACGGCAGTTATCAGGCGGTTTATCTTCCTGAAGTATGGGAGCAGCTTCCTGATAAAAAACTTTTTCTTGCCTCTTTAAAGCAAAAAGCAGGACTTTCAAAGAATCATTTCAGCGAAACGTTTGAAGCGTTCAGATTTTACACAACAAAAATTTAGACCTTCAAACTGTATGCTATTCAATAACTTTTCCGTCAAAAAGATCCATTACCATATTAACAGTGTCTGAATGAATGTCTGTAAATTTGGCTATTTTTTCCTCGGAATTTGCAACAGGTTCATCATCAGAATTTTCAACTTCATCAATTTCTTCTTTTATATCTTCAACACTCGGAGTTTTTTCTACCGGCTCCGGCTTAGAAGGCTGCGGAACCGGACTCGGCTTTGGGATTGTTACATTTCCCTGCGGTACGACATCATCCGGCTGCGGAAGCCGTACAGTAATTTTTGTATTAGCCTGACCGAAAAGTTCGTCAACAGCTTTTTGAAGAACAGCTTTTTTGCTGCCTGAAACAAATTGCTGTAAATAAATTTCATTTTTAATTGACAAAACCACTTCATCAGAGTTGATAACAACAGGTTTAGCCCATTGTTTTAAAAGCGCGCGTGTCGGGGCACTTGCGACATTTCCGAGAAGATTTCCCCATAAAGTCATTATATCGTCGCCTGATGAGACTTTGGCTTTTGGCATAGGTGCAAACTCATTTTCAACTGCAGCAGCAGATGATGAATCTGTTTGCTGTTTTGGCTCCGGTTCTGTATTGTGAACTTCATTTTTAGGCTGAGGCTCAGGCACAAACGGTTTAACCACCGGAGGTTCTGCATGCCGTTCTGCAATTTTCGGTCTTGCGTGCGCAACTGATTCAATTCTTGGCGCAATTGTTCCTCCGCCCTCCAGAGCACTTAATCTTGCCTGTAAATCTTCCAGTTTTGTGTTTTCAGCAAGATTAGCCATATCAATAATTGCGATTTCAAGCCAGAGTCTGGGATTGTTTGTTGATTTCAATTCTTTTATATAACTTGCGCATTTGTCGCAGAGCGAAATAATCTGATGCGTCTCTATATTTTGCGCCTGTGATTTTAAATCATTCAACTGAACATCATTAAGCTGGGTTAATTCAATTGCAATTTCAGAAGTGCAATTTTTTATAATAAGCAGATTCTTCAAATAATCAAGAAGATTTTGTAAAATCTGAACAGGTTCGTTTCCTGAATTATAGATTTTTTCCAGAATTTCGACCGCACCCGCATGATTAGATTCTAAAATCCGTAAAGACAACTGATGCAATATATCAAAAGATATTCTTCCCAGAAGTGAATTGATATCATCTGTTGTAATTGCATTTTGGGTTCCCAAAACACTCAGCTGATCCAGCAATGCAATACTGTCACGCATTCCGCCTGCCGAATTTTTGGCGATAGTTGCAAGCGCATCATCCGTGATATTAATTTTTTCGGAATCGGAAATATATCTCAAATGCTTTACGATATCAGAAGTTGTTATTCTTCTAAAGTCAAATCTCTGACAGCGGCTTTTAATCGTATCAAGAACTTTGTGAACCTCCGTTGTTGCAAGAATAAAAATAACGTTTTTCGGCGGTTCTTCCAGTGTTTTCAAAAGTGCATTAAATGCCGTTGTTGAAAGCATATGCACTTCATCTATTATATAAATCTTGTAACGGCTGTTTACGGGCGCATACATAACTTTTTCAAGAATATTTTGCGCATCTTCAACTTTTCTGTTACTTGCGGCATCAATTTCAATAACATCCATAGGAACAGAGTTTGTAATATCGCGGCAGTTTTCGCATTCACCGCAGGGATGAATCGTCGGACCGTTTACACAGTTTAAAGACTTTGCAAAAATTCTTGCGGTAGAAGTTTTACCGGTTCCGCGGGGGCCTGTAAAAAGATATGCATGAGAAATTTTATCCATTGCAATTGCGTTTGCAAGTGCAGTTTTTATATGTTCCTGTCCCACAACCTCTTCTAATGTCTGCGGACGATATTTTCTGTATAGAGGAATATATTTTTCGTTCATGCTAATATTATAGCAGAGTTTTATGTAAAAGGGTTAAAATATGAACATAATTAAACCTGCAAGGTTAAAAAAGGGTGATACAATCGGAATTTTAGCGACATCAGGGCCGATAAGACAAGATGGTATGCCGATATTAACAGCGGTTGATTATTTTAAAAAGTCGGGTTACAAAACAGTTGTGAGCAACGATATTTATAAAGAAGACAGGTATCTCGCAGGCAGTGACGAAACCAGACTTAAAGACCTTCATGAATTTTTTGAAAATTCACAGATAAATGCAATCATCTGCCTTAGGGGCGGATACGGTGCATTACGCCTGATAAATAAAATAGATTATTCTATTATCAGAAACAATCCTAAAATATTTTGCGGGTATTCTGATGTAACGGCGTTAAGTCTTATGTTTCTGAAACGTTCAGGCTTAATTACCTACTCCGGCCCGATGATTATGAGCGATTTTGCAGAACCCGAACGCTCAAACTACACAATGAATGAATTTTTTAAAGCAGTAAGTTCCGACAAATACTCAATTCACGGAGCAAATATTATAAAGCACGGCAAAGCCAAAGGTATTTTGTGGGGCGGAAACCTTTCAACTGTTGTGTCTTTATGCGGATTGGATTTTATTCCCGATGAACCGTTTATATTTTTCGCGGAAGATATTAACGAACCCGTGTACAAAATAGATAAAATGTTCAGACAACTGCTAAACATTGATAAATTCAGAGAAAATATAAAAGGGTTATGCCTCGGGGATTTTTCAAATACAGACAACAAAGAATGGCTTTTGAAACTGTTTATGGAACTTGCTGATGAGTTAAACATACCGGCATCCGTAGGTTTTAAATTTTCTCATACAGCCTGCAAGACAACTGTTCCCATCGGGGCTTCCGCAATTTTGAACGGAAAAGAACTTTTTATACACGAATAATTAATTTTATATTAAAAAATAAGTCCTGCATTTTTTTTGGGTTAAAATGTAATTAAGGTTAGTCAAAAAAAGGATAATAATTATGTGGGATTACTCTGAAAAAGTAATGGATCACTACAGAAACCCCAGAAACGTAGGTAAAATCGACAATGCTGATGCTGTTGGCGAAGCCGGTTCTCTGGCCTGCGGTGATTCGTTGAAAATATATTTAAAAATAGAAAACGGCATTGTAACAGATGCAAAATTTCAAACTTTCGGCTGCGGAAGTGCAGTTGCAAGTTCAAGCATTCTGACTGAAATGATTATCGGAAAAACAGTCGAAGAAGTTAAAAAAATTACAAACAAAGATATTGCAGACCAGCTTGGAGGGCTTCCGCCGGAAAAGATGCACTGTTCAGTAATGGGCTATGAAGCGCTTGAAGATGCTCTTCAAAACTATAACAACATGACGGATCTGGACGATTTACGAAACGAAAAGAAAGAAGAAAAAATCGTCTGTACATGTTTTAACGTTACGGAAAACATGATCTGGGATGCAATAAAGCAAAACGGATTAAAAACAGTGGAAGATATAACAAATTACACAAAAGCCGGCGGTGCCTGCGGCAAATGCAAAGGTTTGATTCAAGACATAATCGACACATACTACAAAAAAGAAGAAAATGAATCAAACAAACCCACACTTTCACCGGCGCAGCGGATTCTCAAAATCAACAACATCATTGAAACACAGATTTCACCGGAACTCAGAAAAGACGGCGGAGACATAACACTTGTTGACATTGACGAAAACAGAGTGCTCGTAAAACTCAGAGGCAAATGTTCAGGATGCAAAAATTCGCACTTGACGCTGAAAGCATTTGTTGAAAGCACTTTACGGGAAACCGTTGACAAAAATATTGATGTAATCGAGGTGGCATAATGAGTTTGATATATTTAGACAACAACGCAACAACAAAAGTTGCACCGGAAGTTCTTGAGGTAATGCTGCCTTACTTTAAGGAAGAATACGCAAACCCTTCAAGCATTTATGAATTTGCAAAAAATGCAAACCACGCAGTAAGAGACGCAAGAGGCGTAATAAAAGATTTTTTGAACGCTGAAAACGAAAAAGAAATCATATTCACCTCCTGCGGTTCCGAAAGCGCAAACACTGCAATTCAAGGCGTTTTAAACATGAACAAAAACAAACGCCATATTATAACATCAAAAGTCGAACACCCCTGTGTTCTTAATCTTTATCAAACACTGGAAAAACAGGGCTATAAAGTTGATTATATCGGAGTTAATTCAAACGGAGAGCTTGATTTGGCTCAACTTGAAGAAGCAATAAATTATGACACCGCACTTGTTTCAATAATGTATGCCAACAACGAAACCGGTGTTATTTTCCCGATAGAAAAGATTTCGGAAATAATTAAATCAAAAAATAAAGAGACCAAATTTTTCGTTGATGCAGTACAGGTATCCGGTAAAATTCCGATTGATGTTCAAGCCGCAGGAATTGATCTTCTGGGCATTTCAGGACATAAATTCCATGCTCCAAAAGGTATCGGAGCATTGTATGTAAATTCCAAAACCCTTATTACACCGTTAATTATAGGCGGTCATCAGGAGCGCGGAAAACGTGCAGGTACTGAAAATGTTCCATACATTGTCGGTATGGCTAAGGCTGCCGAACTTGCTGTTGACAGCCTTAAATATGAAGCAAGCGAAGTTAAAAGACTTCGTGACAAACTTGAAACAGGCATTTTGAAAAAAGTATTTAATGCCCGTTTGAATACCGGTGCCGCAAACAGAGTTCCGAACACTTCAAATATCGGTTTTGAATACATTGAAGGCGAATTAATTCTTCTTCATTTAAGCGATCTCGGAATTTGTGCAAGTTCTGGAAGCGCCTGCACATCAGGTTCTCTTGAGCCTAGCCATGTTTTAAGAGCAATGAATGTTCCGTTCACTGCAATTCACGGAAGTATCAGATGGTCGCTTTCAAGATACACAACTGAAAAAGAAATTGACTATGTTCTTGATGTTTTACCGGGAATTATCAACAAAATCACTTCACTTTCTCCCTATCAGGAAGAACTTGAAAATCTTAAAAAACTCAAAGGGTTTTAATTTTAAAACTCTATCTAATAAACTTTTATTTAAGCCTAAAGTAGTATGTAATTTTAAACATAAGACTTTGGGCTTAAATATTTATAAGGATTTTAAACGTTTTCAAAATGGCAGCTTCGTAGAATAGTTTTTAGGCTCATCCGACCTTATTCTATGCATAAGGAGTTGCGTTATGAAAAAAATTATCGTTACATTAGGAGTTTTAAGCGTATTAGGAGCATTTTCAAATTCAACGTTTGCAGCAGCAAACACACAAATCATTGATAAAATAGAAAATTCTCTTTACGGTTTTACTTATACTGGAGATTCAGAAAACTCACGTCTTGACAGAATTGAAAACACTGTTTACGGAACTGTTTCTCAAAAGCCGTCAGCAGAACGTGTTGCAAGATTGAAAAAAGATTTGTCGGCAGATTTGATAGGTCAGGAAATCGAACCCAGAGAAGACACTTTTGCGGAAGATGAATATGCTTATTATGATGAGCAAGAGCCTGTCGCTGCATCAAACGTAACCTATCCTGCCGTTGATGAACTTGAAGAAATGGTGTTCAATAAAGTTACGCCAAAAGATGACATCAAAAAACGTCTGTCCCGACTTGAGATGAAAATGTTCGGAAAAGAATACAATGATGATCTTGCAACCCGAACAGACAGGCTTAAAGCCGAAATAAAGCCCAAATCGTTTATGGATAATCAAATTGCGCAATCTTCAAACGAATTTTATGATGATTACGTTCCTCCACTCGGAGCAGATTATCATCTGAATAAATATCAACAGACAGATATGTTTGATTATTCCGCATTCAACGCAAGACAGGCCGCAATGGAAGAAAATTTCCAGAACGGAGGCTATCAGGCACCGATTCCGCCATCACCTAAAAAATACAACCTCACAACAGTAGAAAAAAATGTATTAAAACAAACTTTCAAAAACGATTCTACCGAAAACCGCCTTGCAAGACTTGAAAATGCAATGTTCGGAACTCAATTTTCCGAAGATGATACAGAAACAAGAATCAACAGAATTTCAAGCGCATACAATGCGCAAAAATCCGCAACCAAATATGACAGCAACAGATTTGCTCAAAATATGACAACAGCAATGCAGATAGGTACAATACTGCTTATGGTTCTTGCCTGCATTCTATAACAAAATTCCGCAATTATTCCGCGGAATTTTGTTTGGATGAATTGAAAAGATTTTTTATCTCATCAATACTGTCTTTTACATTCTGAACCTGATTTTTCAAATCTTCTTTTTTCTGTTCTGCCTGCTGCTTTAACAATTCAGCCTGCTGCTGTGTTTCCTGTTTTTTAAGTTCATTTTGCGCTTTTGCCGCATCAATGTTTGTCTGAATTGTCTGTTTTATTGTTTCGGCACTTGTCTGAATCTGTTCTTTCAAACTTCCGCCCTCGATTTCAGTTAAATCAGGATCTGAAAGCCATTTGAAAGATTTAACGGATGAACTGCTTTCAACACCGCCGTTAAAAATAACTTTGAAATCTTTGTACTGTTTATTTCCGCTTGAAAGTTCGGGGATTGCAGCAATATTTTCATTTTTAGGATCAGACGTCATTGTTTTTATTATGCTTGAAGTTAGTGCGCCGAACTTTGGAATATATGAAGTTAATTTATCAACGGAAAGGTCACCAAGAGGGCCTAATGCGCTGACAACATCATTTCCGAGGCGTCCGAGTACAACAAGATTTGCGGTTCCGTTTAGAATATTATATTTTCCTGTTATATAATACGCCATTGAAGGCCCGCTGGTTTTAATTGAGAGATTTTCAGCCCATCCGCCGCCGAAAGACATTGTTCCTTTTATATATTGGAAATTTGCACTGTTTTTAATTACCGGAACAGTCGAAATTGCGGCAAGCGCGGTTTTCATAACAGCATTTGCGACAATATTATCAGCAGAAAGAAGATTTTCTATTTTACCGATACTTAAAAACGCACCGTCTGCAACATCAAAAGACATTTTACCTTTAAGATTTTTAATCATTTCAACATCAGTTGCGCCGGAAAGAGTAACGTTTACATCAAATCCCAAAGTGCCGGAAAGAGCATTTTTAATACCTGCAGCACCTTCAATTGCAGTTATTGCATCAAGTCCGCTGCCTGAAAAATCAACACCGATTTTTCCGTTCATAACGTTATAAGAGACATTACCGCCGATATTACCTGAAAACGCACTGCCTTTTATATTTTTAAGATAGAAAACACAATTTTGCGGATTGAATGAAAAATCAGAAGAGAGATTTTCAGCAACAATTCCGCCGGATGTAATTTTTGCCAGAGTTCCTTTGCCGTTTGCGAGTTTTCCGCTCAAATCAGCAGATAAATTTTCCATAGAAAATTTCATCTCCGGAATACTCAAACTCGGAACCTTAACATTACCCTTTAATGTAGGATTAAGCGCAGTTCCGCCGACATTCAGATTGCCTGATGCCGTAAGGGAAGATGCACCGCTTAAACCAGGAATCGGCATTTTTACAGTTTCAGGAACATTAATATTTATTGAAAGATTTTGTGATTTTGACAAATTGTTGATGACACCGTCGACAGAGGCTATTTGAGTACCTGATGATGTCAATTTGGTGTCTGTGATTTTAAGAGAATCGTTTGAATACACAATTGTACTTTTTATAGATGAAGGTTTATTTTTAAGTTTATCAATATCCAGAATTCTAAAGTAATTGTCCGGAGTCGCATTTAATGAAATATCAGCCTGCTGGATTTTGGCGTTTCCAGTCAGGTGAACGTTTAAAGGAAGCTGGCCTTTGGAAGCCACAAAAGGTTTGAAATCAGCAGGAAGCATATTTTTAATATCATTTGCATTCAATTTTCCGTCAGCATTGATATCAATACAAAGATCCTGCGTCATATAATCTTTAATTCCGCCGTTGATATCAATACGAGAGCTGCCAAACATCAAATACGCATTATCAATATTAATATCATTTTCATCCATGGTTACTTTAGCGGCCGGCAATTTAATTTTTAACGCCGGATTGTCAACCAGAGCAGATGAAGCATTAAGCACACCTTCATAAGAGTCGTCTTCTTTTGTGAAGTTAAGAGTTCCGCTTGCAAGTGACACAGATGTATTTGAAGGAATATTTTTAACTTTAAGGTCATTTATTGATAAGTTAAGTGCGGGTACCGGCTCTGAAAGTTTACCTTTTAAAGCCGCTTCAAGCGAAAGGGTGCCTGATTGGAAATCATTTTCTTTTAAAAGAGCGACCTGTCCTGCCGCTGCAATAAGAGCTTTGATAAGAAGTTTATCCGCAACAAGGTAGAGGTCTGCAACGGCATCAGATGAAACCGTTCCGTAGAATTTTAAAGGCTGATTAAAAACAGTAAATGAAACATTTTTTATATTTACGTTGTTATCAGAAAAGTCGGCATCAGCATTAATTTTATCTATAAGAATATTATAGAGTTTATAATTTATGGAGGCGTCAGGAATTTTGAAGTAACCTGATGATGTTACTTTTTTAGTATCGCCTGTCAGATAAAAATTGGCATCAATCTTACCTGTTCCGCTCAAGGTATCAAAATCATTTATTTCAAAGGATTTTGCAAGGCTGTCAACGAGATTGATAATATTATTTATACCTGCATTTGCAATCAAATGAACGTCATATTTGAAGTTTTTTCTGGTTTCTATCGTACTGATAAGAGAAATATTCTCTTCTTTTGCAGGATGAACCGTTGCATTGATTTTAATTTTTTTATCTTTTAAGTCTGCATTGATTGTTCCTTCAGGAAGTTTTTCTCCGTCAACATTTAATGTCATATCATTAATTGTAAACTTACCGTTATAATCAATATCATCAACTGTTCCGTAAGTTTTTAAATTTGCGTTTAAATTTGCAGTCAAACCGTTTTGATGAATCATATCAAACAAATCTATAACATTAATAAACGGAATTTCCTCTTGGTTTTCGGAATTAACTTCAGCATCCTGCGGAGCAAATACCAGATCGTTTATATCAAGATTCGGCATTATATAATTTTTAACTTTCACGTCATATTTAAAATGCTCTTCCCCGTCAAGAAAAATTTGTCCTGCTGCATTTATTTTTATTTTTTTATTAAGAATAAAGTCCGTTATATTAAGATAACTTCCGTCAAGATAATATTTTTTATCGGTCGGAATATCAACAAAAGCTATATAAAACTTTTTCAAATAAATATTCGGGAGATGATTTGAAAGTTTTAAGCCAAACGGAAGTTCTGCAGCAGACGCATTTTGAGATTCTTCTTCAGTATCGGCTGCTTCAGGCAAGTAGTCTTCAATTAAAAAATGCCCGTCTTTTTTAACTGCCAGTTTCAATTTAGCATTTTCAAGCCCGATTTTATCAAGTTCGATTTTTTTAACAATCAATGGAATCAGCGACAATTTAATTTCAAAATTATCAGTTGAAAATATTTTATCGTTATTTGGAAGCATTATTTCAGCATGCCCGAGTTTTATACCGGCCGTAAGTTTTGGCGTTGTAACAACTTTTAAGTCTTCCAGAACAACATCAAAACCGCTTGCATCTTTTATTAATTTGATTATCTCTCCGCTATGCCCTGCAATATACAGGTTTAAGAAAAACGGCACTGTCAAAAATAAAGCATATATAAAAAGAATAACAGAACCCGCTGCTATTGCTGTAATTTTTAATCCTCTTCTCATAACACCCCTTTATCAACAAAAATTACTTATATTCCTTTTTAAATTATTTTACCATAAAATTATTTTTTCAATCTTAACGGTTCCACATTCCACTTAATGGCAGGATTTTTACGAAACCATGTAAGCTGGCGTTTGGCATAATTTCTTGTATTCTGCTTGAGTTTCTCTTT
The DNA here is from genome assembly GCA_944325585.1 of Candidatus Gastranaerophilales bacterium. GTDB lineage: Bacteria > Cyanobacteriota > Vampirovibrionia > Gastranaerophilales > Gastranaerophilaceae > Scatenecus. The sequence continues at coordinate 20,629 of CALVAS010000015.1, read as the reverse complement.
AGCCTCCTCCAGAGTAAGCAAATTGTCAAGATATTGAACAATTTCCTGATACCCGATTGTACAAACCAGATTTTTAATTCGCCCGTGTTTTTTCAAAAGATATTCGGTCTCTTCCACCAGCCCGTCCTTAATCATCATATCTACACGTTTATTAATTCTTTCATAAAGCTCTGCCCGCGGATAATTTAAACCTATCCACTCAACCTCAAACGCCGGTTCTTTTTTATACTCTGACAACGGTTTTTCAAGATGTTCCGCCATTTCTATTGCTCGGATAAGTTTCTTTTTATCGTTAACCTCTATTTCCTTTGCACGGACAGGATCTTTTGCTTCAAGCATAAGCACCAGTTCTGAATATGAAAGTTTCGCCAGCTTTTCGCGCAATTCATAATCAGGTTCAACTTTCGGAACATCATAATTTTCTAGCAAAAGTCTGAAATATAATCCCGTTCCGCCAACAACTACCGGCACCTTACCGCGTTTTGAAATATCAAAAATTAATCTTTCTGCTTCCTGTGCATAAAGTCCTGCTGAATAATCAAATTCCGGCTCAACTATATCAATCATATAATGAGGAATACCCTCTCTTTCCTCAATTGACGGTTTTGCTGTTCCGATATCAAAACCTTTATATACAAGCCGAGAATCAGCAGAAATTATTTCACCGTTAAGTTTTTTGGCAAGAGATATGGCAAATCCTGTTTTGCCGGAAGCTGTCGGGCCGACTATTGCAATAACTTTAGGTTTTAATTTCGTCATTATTATCCGTCCCGCAAAACTCAATTTCGTAGAAACTGAATAACAAAACTACAATGTAAATTATAAAATAGAAACAAACAACCATTACCAGCAAGTATAAAAGCGGATGCAAAAATGCAAACGTACTGATAAATGACACTATTACATTCAGAAATGATAAATATATAAACAGCAGCAGAGTTTTATTAAATCTGATAAATGATTTTTTAATGGCTTTAAACAATGCCATAAAGGGATTAAGTGTTGAATAGATTATTTCGGGAATCCAGAGCATAAAAAGAAATGATAGAATTGTCGTTGTTCCCATAATCAATAAGTTCCAGAGATTCAGTTTGATAAGCTGCTCTTGTGAAAGAGAATCAATAAAATTTCTCATATCTGCAGTGGATGAAAGAGCTGTCGAAATCTGCTCCTGTGTAAAGACATTTCCGATATTATGAATACCGATTTTGTAAACAAGTGTTCCGGAAAGCGATACCGCAAACAAAAATATCAAAATCAAACCGATAAAAGATAGAAAATATTTACCGATACCGTAAGGAATAACTTTAAAAAGATTCATAGTTGCCTTGGCGCGATCCTCATCAAGAACATAAACCTGTTTTGATACGTTTATGGCCTTTTGAACCATATAAAACCAGCCTGATAAGAATGCACCCAACATAAACAAAACGGTTACAAAAGCCAGAAGCAATTCAGCCGGATCATTCACAACAGTATTTGAAAATGCAAAATAAAACGACAGAATCCACATAAAAAGAACCAGTGGAATTGCCAGAATTATACAATCATTAGTGGTTTTAAATGCCTCTTTAAAAAGTTTAAACATATATATTATTAACCTCTGATTATTAAATTTACATAACCGACTGCTTACTTAGTAATTTCAGCCTGTATTTTATCGTTTTTGGCAGCAATTTCGCGGCGGCGTTTGCGTCTTCTCATCAAATCCACGAACGCTTCAAGTCTTGTAAGATATCCGGCCTTACCTGTTTGCTCGTCCATGATTAAAGGCAGAATCGGTATATCGCAATTTTCTCTCATTGCCGGGAAGATATTTTGTGACATTATCTCCGGCATGCAGGTAAACGGACTGATGTGAATAATTCCGTCAATTCCCCTCTCGTTTGCATATGCAACATCAGAAACACATTCAAGCGCATCTCCGCCGATATCCCGCATCAAATACGGTTTTGCAAGACGGTTTGCTCTTTGAAGGTGAGTTTCGCCTTTTCTGAAAATTTTAGGAATAATTGCATCTTTTAAAAAGCTGCTTACAGTCAGACTTTTTCTGGTTTCAACGCCCATTTTCCCAAGTTCTTTAACTATGTCCTGATTTGAGAATTTGTCACAGACCAGATAAATTTCGCCTGTTATATCAACATAAAGAACTTCTTTATTTTTGTCATATTTAACTTTATCCATTTCAGCAAAGGCAAGTTTTTTAGCTCTGTTCAACTGACGCGTATTCATTGCATCATCAACAATTTTTAACGCCTTTATAAAATGTTTTTCCGCATCCCCGAACGTTAATTCTCTTGCTCGTAAATAAGAAAGTCTTCTTTCCAAATCATCCAGAAGAAAAACTTTTCTTATAGCAAGAACAATTGCCCGCAAGAATAAAACAGGATCGCTTTTCCCGCTGATTTTTTTAAGGAAATCATACATGCCTTTTATTCCGTCATACAACTGAAGCTCTATATAGTTTGCATGATATCCGAGATCGTCAAGAGCATTATTTATACATTTGCCGTATTCACCCAGACGGCAGCACCCGGGTGAGGTAATCATTGCAACGTAATCAGCACCGCCCTCTATCGCTTCAATAAAATTTCCCATAATTAATTTATAAGGAAGACATATCGCCTCAGGTGAATGCTTAGTTCCCAGAGATAACGTTCTTTTGCTTGTGTAAGGCGGAACAAAAGGTTCTACACCAACTTTTCTCAAAGCTGCCGACCATGCAATATATATTGTTCCCATATGAGGAAATGATACTTTTATTTTTTTCTTATTTTTAGTCAATTTAAGTGCCTTTCTTATATTATTTTCCAAGTCTGTATTTACTGAATTATTATATCAGATAAATTATTTTTTATTCAGTGAATTTTAAATCCGGATGACGTGCCGCCATAGTTTCATCAACACGCTTGACAGGTGTTGTATAAGGTGCCGAAATTATCTTTTCGGGATTTGAATTTGCTTCGTTATAAATCTTTATCATCACATTGACAAATTCATCCAGACGAAATTTTGTCTCGCTTTCAGTCGGCTCAATCATCATTGCTTCATGAACTATTAGCGGGAAATAAACCGTCGGCGGATGGGTATTTTCATCCATCAGAGCTTTTGCAACATTCAAAGTTGAAACGCCTGTATTATGTTTCAAATTTTCGCCTGACAGAACAAATTCATGCATACACGGAACATCATAAGGAAGCGTAAAGTATTTTTTAAGTTTTTCCTTTAAATAATTTGCATTAAGCACAGCATTTTCACTGGCTTCTTTTAAATTTTCGCCCATCATAAGAATATACGCATAAGCCTTGACCAACACGCCGAAACTTCCGTAAAAATCACGAACATTTCCGATTGAATGCTTTAAATCATATTTTTTGAAGTATTTTGCACCGTCATAGTCAACAACGGGCACAGGAAGATATTCCTTCAAACTTTCTACGACGCCGACAGGGCCGGCTCCTGGGCCGCCTCCGCCATGAGGAGTTGCAAAAGTTTTATGCAGGTTAAGGTGCACTACATCAAATCCCATAAGTTTCGGATTTGTGTACCCCATAATCGCATTAAAATTTGCACCGTCGTAATATAACAGAGAACCGTTTTGATGCATGAGATTAGATATTTCAAGAACTTTTTCTTCAAAAATTCCCAGAGTATTAGGATTTGTCATCATAATTGCAGCGACATCAGAATCTAAATGTGATTTTAAATCCTCTATATCAACCTGTCCTTTTTCATTTGATTTGACAGATACGATTTCAAAACCGCAAAGCGCTGCACTGGCAGGATTAGTTCCGTGTGCAGAGTCCGGAACCAGAACTTTTTTACGGATTTCACCTTTTGATTCAAAATATTTTTTGACAATCATCATTCCGGTAAGTTCGCCATGTGCGCCTGCTGCCGGCTGAAGAGAAATATAATCCATTCCCGTAATTGTTTTCAGGGCTTCCTGCAATTTAAACATCAATTCAAGCGCGCCTTGTGAATCGTCATCAGATTGCGCGGGATGGAGATTTTGAAACCCGTCAAGAGAAGCCAGAAGTTCATTAACTTTCGGGTTATACTTCATTGTACAGGAACCCAGAGGATAAAAGCCCTTTTCTATACAAAAATTTCTGTCGGACAGTTCATTATAATGACGCAAAACTTCAAGTTCGCCGATATTCGGAAGATTACAGGAGGATTCTCTCAAAAAACGCCTGTCTATAAAATCAGCCTTAATCCCCTCATCAGTAAAAGTTATTCCGTCAGTATCAGTATTTTTTTCAAAGATTGTTTTCATATATTTTTTAAATTATCCCCTGTTTTTTCAAGTCTTTTTTAATTTTATCAAGTCCTGCCTGTATAATACGTGAAATTCGGGACTGTGAAATATCAAATTCTTCTGATATTTCTCTCAATTTTTTCTCTTTGAAAAATTTATATTCAATAAGTTCTCTTTCGCGCCGCGGAAGTTTTTTCATTGACTCCAGAATCTGTGCCTTCAACTCGGCAAATTCAATAGATTCTTCCGGTGTTTTGTCCTCAGCTTTAATTTGAGTGGGAACTTCGGCTTCCTGCATTTCATCAATAGACAAAATTGTTTTATAAACCTCTTCCCGCACATTCTGTTCTTCGTCCGCTTCCTGAAGTTTCTGACGGCTGTTTTTAAGAGAATACCATTTGTAACGCCGGCGAACTTCATTTCTGATTGCCCATTTTATTGCTGTTGAAAGATAGGTGTTGTTGTAAGTTTCGGGCGGATTGCTTTTAAACAGAATATAAAGAGTATGATTGCCGATATTTATGAGTTCAGGCAATTCAATAAGATGTGAAACCGAAAATTTTTGATACTCAACCTTTGCAATAGTTTCAATTAAATTTTTATAATCCCTTAGGTTAACCCTTTGTTCTGCTGTCATGACTACAACACTTATCCTAGAATCTAATCTCAAGCAACATAATATCAGAAAAAAATATAGAATACCAGATAATTTAATTTTCCTTAACATATTTTATAGTGAAGTAAAATTAATAAAATTCAGATAAGGAGATACAGGTGAAAGTTTTATTTTGCACAGACGGTTCAAAGATAAGTTTTAATGCACTTCACAATTTTTCCAGATGGTCGAAAAACGCAATTGTTGATGCCATTTGTGTAATTGATTGGAGCTTTCTGCCTGATGATGTGAGTATTGAAGCCGAAGGATTTTCCGGAACCTGCGCAAATATTGCGGACAGCATTCTTGAATATACCAAACGTGAAGCAGAAAATTACGGACTGCTTTTCGGCGAAAAAATAAAACATTGCGGAAGCGCAGTTGAAAGCATACTTGAGCAGGCTGACAAAGAAAAATATGACATTATTCTTATGGGGTCACACGGGAAAAAAGGGATTCAAAAATGGCTCGGCTCAGTTTCTCGAGAAATTGCATACAGTGACAGCAATTCAACATACATTTCAAAAGAAGAGAATTGCAGGAAGCGTGTTCTTTTTGCAACCGACGGTACTGCCAGCGCAAATTATGCAATCACCGAGGCGCTTGAAAATTTAAATCTTGATGACAAGGAAATCTTCTTATGCACTGTAAATGAGACGCCGGATATGTTATTTCTGGACGGAACTCTTGATTCAAACTGGATTCTGGCAATTGAGGAGCAGCAAATAAAGTTCTCTCAAAAGACAATAGAAGATTTAAAAGAACGATTTAAAAATAAAGGTTTTCCGCCTGTAGAAAATATTATTTTAAGCGGTAATCCTGCACAAAAAATTATTGACTTTGCCAAAACAAGACAAATAGATTTGATTGTTCTTGGAAGCAAAGGCAAAACCAAAATGCAGGATTTCCTTCTCGGTTCAGTCAGCAAAAGGGTTCTTGAAAACTCAAGATGTGATATTTTGATTTATAAAGACTCACTCTAGGAGCCACGAGCTGTAAAAACAATTGCCTTCAGGGCACCAGCGCTGCTTTTCAATAATATCATCCCATGGCTGAATTGTATTGGCAGATTCTATATACATGCTTGCACTGTTATTTACTGCAAATTTCATTACGAATCTATCTTTTCCCAGTTTGTTCGGAGCTTTAAACCCGTTTACATCAACAATAATGGGCCATTCTCTATTCGAGTACAAAAACCAGCTCATACCTGAATAATCTATAAATGCATACCTGTTGTTGCCGCCGCCCAAATAATCCGGAGCAGTACCTATCCCTGCCTGCCCTTTGGCGCATTCAAAACATTCACAGCCATTATTATCAAAACATTTTTTTACCGCATTAAAATAATTTGATACTATCTTGAAATTTTCACCGCAATTATCATTTCCTGAAACGCCGCTATCATTTGGTGTCAGATCAGAAATATCTAAGAATTCTTCATTTGCCTGCATTCTTAAAAAAGCCTGCGATATACTTGAATAGGCTTTTTTATAGGCGACTTTCCACTGTTTTTCCTGCCACTTGCCTATCAATGAAGGCAACGTCATAGCGGCAACAATTCCGATTATGCCAAGAGTTATAAGAACCTCTGCCATGGTAAAGGCAGGTTTATACTTCGATAAATCACCCTCAGGAGCTGTTTTACGGGTTGCCCCCCCCCCCCCGAAATTCAATCATACTGTGCATTTTCATGTTTTTAAGCTCCTTCTTATTTAATAATTTTTCAAATAGATTATATCGTAAATTTAAAGGTTTTGCAAATTTTAAACATTTGACTGATATATATAAAAGTGTAATAATCAGTTTATGTTTAAATATTACGGCAAATACGCTCCATATTTGTTTTTGCTTCCGGCAGCGGTTGTTCTGGTTATATTCTTTTTTATACCGTTTTTTCACACATTTGTTTTGAGTTTTCAAGACTACTCAAACAGCATTTATCATGCTGGTTTTGCAGGATTTGACAACTATATAAAACTTTTCAAAAGCCCTGTGTTCTACAAAGTTCTGCTGAACACTTTTATTTATCTGTTTGTGGCGGTTCCTATTCTTGCGATAGTGCCGCTGTTTCTGGCGGTATTAATCAACAGACAAATCCGCGGAATCACTTTATATAAAATTTTGATTTATCTTCCTGTAATCGTTTCCATAGTTGTAGCAGCTATTGCTTTTAAGTGGCTTTATGCTGATGAAGGGATTTTAAATTATCTTGTTACAACTTTCGGAATGGAAAAAATCGGATGGCTTACGAATCCAAAGTGGGCTTTATATTCGGTAATTATCGTAACAATCTGGAAGGGAGTCGGATATTATATGATGATTTATCTTGCGGCGCTGATGAGTGTACCGAAAGAACTTTATGAAGCATGTGAAATTGACGGCGCAGGCTTCTTGAGAAAACATTTGACTGTTACTGTTCCGCATATAATGCCGACAATTGCACTTGTTACAACAATCAGCGCAATTTCCGCAATGAAAGTGTTTGCTGAAATATATGTTATGACAAAAGGCGGTCCGCTTAATTCAAGTAAAACAATAGTTTATTATATTTACGAAAGAGCGTTTGAAAATCTTGATTTGGGATTTGCCTCTGCAATGGCTGTTGTGCTTTTGCTTATTGTTCTTGCGCTTTCGTTTATTAATGTATTATGCTTTGAAAGAAATAAATATCAAATTTAAGGAAAAACATAAAAGGAGAATTGATGAAAAAATTTTTAAAAAACATGCCGGTACATATTATTTTGATATTTATTTCTCTTTTATCGGTTTTTCCGTTCATCTGGCTTATTTCTACATCACTGAAAGGCAACAGCGAAAACATTTTTGCATATCCGCCCTCAATTATTCCGACAGAATTTACCTGGGCCAATTATGCGGGAGTCTGGCAAAAAGTTGATTTTATCGGATATTTTATCAATTCAATGATTGTTGCGGGCGGAACCGTACTGTTAAACCTCATTCTGTCGGCAATGGCAGGTTATCCGCTTGCAAGAATGGAATTTAAAGGGAAAAAATTTACATTTTTTGCAATTCTTGCGACAATTATGATTCCTTTTCAGGCGATTATGCTTCCTGTTTATCTGATAACATTAAAACTTCATCTTGTTGACAGTGTAAATAATCTTGCGGGTTTTGTCGGTCTGATTATGCCGTTTGCAGTAAGCGCATTCGGAATATTTCTTATGCGTCAGGCATTTCTCGGCATTCCAAAAGAAATGGAAGAAGCGGCAATTGTTGACGGCTGCAATGTCTGGCAAATCTTCACAAAAGTTTTGATTCCGATGGTTAAACCTTCGCTTGCAGTGCTTGCGATTTTTACCTTTATCGGAAGCTGGGGAGAATTTTTGTGGCCAAGCATTGTTCTGACAAAAGAATCTATGTACACACTTCCTGTCGGTGTTAACAACCTTCAGGGAATGTTCAGTTCAAACTGGAGATTCATTGCTGCAGGTTCAATTCTTGCAACCATTCCAATAATAATATTTTTCTTATTTATGCAGAAATATTTTATCTCCGGTGAAAATGAAGGCGCGGTTAAAGGTTAATTGCCATACAGTATTTCATCTTCATTTTCTTCTTCTTTTACGAAAATTCTGTACGATCCGCATGTGCTGTAATTCTGCAAAATCGCTTCATCAAAATCATCAGACATAACAAGGTGCCCTTTTACATAGGTAACATTGCCCGCAGCAACTTCATTCGGCGTCAAATCATCAGAAACATTATCCACAAGATAGTTAATCTTTCCTTTTGTCTCCATATAAGTTCTGGATATATCATTCAAAACATCAAAAACATATCTCTGCCTGTTTGACATACCTTCATTTTCAGTCAAAAGTGTCGTTGCCTTCTGCATTTCAACAACCGATTCTTTGTAATATTTTAAATGTCTTAAAAGAATTGCAAGATTGTAATGCGCTTCATAGTTAAACGGTTCAAGTTCTATTGCCTTACAATATGCAAGACCCGCGTTTTTATAATCTCCGTAAAGATGATATGCAAGACCAAGATTATAATGGGCATCATAACTGTCTTTTAAAATTTTTATAGCTTCTTTATAAGATGCAATTGCATATTTCAAATATTTTAACTCGTAATCCTTTTTACCTTCCTGATAAATATATTTTTGTCTGTATGCAACACCTTTATTGTAATGAGCAAGCCCCATATTGGTTTTGTAACTTTTCATATTGTTAAACACATACGGAATCCAGATTAAAAACTTTTTTCTTATACCTAAAATTGTGTTGTACTGGTCTATTGCACCGTCAAAGTCTCCGAGACGCTCAGCTGAAATTATACCGTAATTCATGCGGGCAATCACATAATTCGGATTTGCTTTAATTGCGTTTTCATATGCGTCAACTGCAGAATAATAATCCTCGTAAAGTACATAAATATTTCCGAGGTTGAACCATGCGCTGTAATGTCCGGGATATAATGCAAGACCTCTTAAATAAAAATCAATGGCCTTTTGCATCTTAAGTTTTCTTAACGCTCTGTCTCCGCGCCAGACAAGATACATGCCGCGGCATTTATTAATCTGGGTTACATACCAATCAGTATACATGTATGCAGTAACCGCAATTACAATAAAAAGTAAAATTGAAAAAATTTTTGAAAGTTTGCGCTTGTTCAAAATCTACCTCTACATTTAAATATAATAATCTTTTTGGTGAGATTTATCAAGTATATTAAGGAATTTAATTTTGCATTCGGGAAATGTTACAAAATATTAATTTCGTATATACAAATAAGCAAATCAATGAAAAACAAATTGTTTATATAAGTAAGGTAGGTTAAATTAATTTGGAGGTTAGGTTATGACATCCACGTTTGGAATATCATCAATGATGCCGATGTTCGGTTATCCGAATATGTATGACTCATACAGCAGTCAGGTATTTTTAAACGACTTGACCGGAATGAACTGGTTCACTCCTCCGTTTAATTACAACACAGGTCTTGGCTTCGGTTACGGAATGGATATGAACAGCAGTCTATTCAACTATACTACACCGTGGTCAATGCCTTATATGAATTATAATTCTGACTCATATTATCAGAATATGGATAAATATTATGAAAATATGATGAACAATCAGGTTAAATACCAGCAAAGAACAAGAGAAGCTGATATTACATTGAATGCAGCTTATAAAAATATGCGTCAAAAAGGACTGGTATTGAATGAAAAAATTCAGCTTAATGAACAATCACAAATTCTTCCGGCATTTAATGCATATGTTGAAAGTGTAAGAAGTTATTACGGAAAAGATGCTAATGAAGAAGATTTGAAAAACACAGCTCTTGAACTTTATCAGCAACAGTTCGGCAACACAATTCAAAAAGATATCCGCACAAACGGAACAGATTCATATCTTCACGGAATGAAGGAAATACTGCTTTTCCCGACCAGAATAAGCGCGGAAGACAATATTGCAAAAATAACCGGTCAGCCCAAAGGCAAAACCGAAAAATATAAGGAATGGGCAGGTAATGCAACTACAGGTGTTGCATTAACAGGAGGCGCTCTCGCATTATCAAAAAAACTCCGTGACTTTGCGGGAATACTCGGCAAACGTAAATACGGCAAAGCTGCGGTGATAGGTGCAGGATTAGGCTGGGCAGCCGGCAGAATATTAGATTTTTTCTCTTAATTTTCCCAAATAGTGTAAATAGAATGTGTGTGTAATTTTTAAGGACTGATACCCCTCAGTCCTTTTTATTTTTGTTTAATATGCCTGACATCAGAATAAAGAATTCCCGCACCTCTTTTTATTTGAAGGAGTGAGGAACGGGAACTAAATCAGTAAAAGAGACATCACCAACATTATTATTTACTTTTTTTTAAAGTCAAATTTTTATGGATATTTTTCTGAATTTTTAATATAATGAAATTATGAAAAGATTTTTTACTTTATTTATTTTAGGGATATGTTTGACATCCCCTGCAATTGCGGAGGAAAACACAACAAGTGAGCAGGCAAAACTTCTTTACGCCGACAATAGTATTGAAGAAAGTTTTAATCTGCTTTTATCAATTCCGGAAGAAGAACGAACTGCCGAAAACTGGCTTTTGTTGGGCAACCTGCTTCAGGACAAGGGCAGGGATGATGACGCGCTTTTTATGTATTCTCAGGCTGTTTTAAAGGATGACAAATTTTACAAAGCACACTACAATCTCGGAAACTTCTACCTGAATTCGGACAAACCGAACATGGCAATTGATGAATATAAAAAAGTTCTGAAACTAAAAAATGATTATGCTTATGCATACTACAACCTTGGATGTGCATATTTAAAGCTCGGACAATACAGAAAAGCAAAAAATGCATTTCTTGATGCTGTTTATTTCAAAAACACAGAGCCTGATTTTTATTACAATCTGGCATATGTTTACAAAAAAATGAACAAAGAAAAAGATGCAAAAGCATATCTTGAGATTTATAACAAAATAATGGAAACCCAAATTGATGAGTAAAAGAGACGAAAAAAAATATAAAGGAATAATTTTTGATTTTAACGGCACGCTGCTGTTTGATTCGGAGAAGCACCTTGAGGCATGGCGTGAATATTCCAGACAGCTTAGAGGTAAAGCCTTCACTGATGAGGAAATGCGTGATTATATGTTCGGACGTACAAACGAAGATATAATCGCATATGCAATCGGTAGAAAACCGGAGCCTGAACTTGTCAAAAAACTGGGACTTGAAAAGGAAGCTGTTTATCGCGACATGTGCCGGAATGACCGTGAGAACTTTAAACTTGCACCTCACGCGGAAGAACTTTTGGACTATCTTTGCGAAAACAGGATTCCGCACACAATTGCAACAATGTCAGGAATAGAAAACGTTGAATTTTACATAGAAGAATTCAAACTTGAACGCTGGTTTGATATAGATAAAATAGTCTATGCAGACGGCAAAATTCCGGGGAAACCCGCACCTGATATTTACCAGATTGCAGCGAAAAATCTTAATTTGGCACCGGAGGACTGTATTGTTGTTGAGGATGCAGTGTCCGGAATCAATGCGGCGTATAACGCAGGTATTGGAAAAATCATTGCGATTGCGTCAATGGAGCCCGTTGAACTTTACAAAAAAATGCCATGTGTCGGTCAAGTTATTACAGATTTCAGCCAGCTTGACAGAAATCAGTTTGTTAAGGAATCAACTGCCGTTTTATAAAAAACAGGCAAAAATTTTTATTTTGGATTTTTATATAAAAAAATAAAAAGGTCTCTTATGCAAATCCAAAATAATAATAATCAAAACACAAATTTTAACGGAAGACTATATTCGCAAATCGGTAATCATTTAACCAAGCCCATTTATTGCTGTCATCACGGCGACAAAAAATTTATACGCTACATAAATGAAATTGCTGCGAAAAATATTAATTCGTTTGATGTAAAAATAAGCAACTCTATGTCAAAATCATTTGAAGTGAAGACATCGAAAATTCCCAAACTCACATTCTGGGAAAAATTGCGCTTTATAGTTACGCCGATACAAAATAAGGCACTCAAAATGCGCGAGCAGGGCAAAATAAAAAGTTTTATTTATAAAATAAGCGAGGCAGAATATCAAAAAATTAAAAGAGAAGCAGGCTCTGCACTCAAACACGAACTTAAAATATTTGAACAAAATATCAGACAAAAAACTTCAGGCACTGAATTAAAAAATATTGAAAAAATCATTTACTAGATTAATTTGTAAATAAATATTAAATATACACCTTGTTTATATAGCTGTGATTTAATATATACAGAAGGCTTATAAAACAGTTGGAGGTATGATGATTTTAACAAACATTGAAAGCGTTCCGGGCATGAAAATAACCGGACACTGCGGAATGGTATCCGGAAGCACAGTGCGTGCAAAGAATTTTGTAAAAGATTTCGGCGCAGGATTAAAAAATATAGTCGGAGGAGAGCTTAAAAGCTACACTGAACTTTTGGAAGAAGCCAGACGTGAAGCAATTGACAGAATGACTCAACAGGCGCAAAAATTGGGGGCAAATGCAATTATTAACGTAAGACTTGCAACATCAGCAATAACAGCAGGTGCGGCCGAAGTATATGCTTACGGAACAGCCGTAAAAGTACAGCCAATCGAAGGATAAAATTATGGGTGATTTACTTCTAATTATCGTAATACTCGGTGTTACTTATGCAACCGGCAGTATTATTGAAAAAAATCATTTTAAAAAGATTCGACAAAGAGAAATTGCGCTTGTTAAAAAGCCTGTTGTAACTTTTGGCAAAAAACTTACAACCTCTAAAAAAATAAAAAATGTTGAACTTGTAACAGGAGAAGCGGCAATAAGCGGGGATTATTTTAAAACTTTTGTTTCAGCATTCAGAAACTTTTTCGGCGGACGCATGGTGTCATTTGAATCAATCATGGACAGAGCACGAAGAGAAGCTGTTTTAAGAATGCGGGAAAAGGCAAAAAATGCAGACATTATTGTCAATTTAAGACTTGAAACTGCCATGCTTAACACAGAAGATAATAATAACAATCAGCTTCCTAAAGTTTCGGTTATTGCATACGGAACAGCAATTACATATGAACGGTGAAGACAACTATTCTTATGAAAATCAAATAGATATCATTGAAGATAATGTTAATGTTACAAAAACCTCAGATATAAAAGAATTTTTTATTCTGATTGGCGGAATTGTTCTGCTTATTTTTACAATATTATTTTTATCGGATCTTGCTATGCGCTTTTTTCTGGACAAAATGACCTATGAAACTCAAACTAAAATTGAATCTTTTTTAACTCTGGATGCTCTGCCCGAGCGGACTTATTCGGAAAACGAACAAATATGGCTTAATCGGCTTAATAATATAAATAACAAAATCATTGCGCAAGATGATGAACTGAAAAAATTAAAACCTTTGAATATTGATATTTCAACAAAAAAAGAAATCAATGCCTACATTCTTCCAAATGGCAATATTTACTTTACCACAGGAATACTTAATAATTTAAAAACAGATGAACAGGCAGCTTTTGTACTTGCACATGAGATTGCCCATTACAAAAACCGTGACCACCTGAAATCAATCGGAAGAAGCATTCTGGCGCTCACGACCATAAGTATTATCGGATGCGGCAGCGGGGATCTGGCTCACAAAATAATGTACTCCATATATGACATTGGCGATTTAAGGTACTCAAAAAGACAGGAAATTGAAGCTGACAGATATGCAAACGAAGTTATCAAAAAAATATACGGAACCAACAAAGGTGCAATAGAATTCTTTCAATTGATTGACAAAAATCAAAAGCTGCCGGAATTTGTACACTACTTCAGTACACACCCATCCCCGCAAACAAGAATAAGACTTTTAGGTAACTGAGATTTGTTGAAAAGGTTTAATTGTAATATAATACTTTTATGAGTACAAATTTGATTTGCAAAAAGGCATCAGCAGAATTTTTGAAAGACTACACTGTTTTAGATATTGAAACGACAGGACTTTCATACCGCACTGATGAAATCATTGAAATTTCGGGGTTAAAAGTCCGCAATAATGCTATCACGGACGAATTTAACACTCTTTTAAATCCTTCAAAAACAATCGGAGGCTTTATAACTTATCTTACAGGCATAACCAACGACATGGTGAAAAATGCGCCAAAGATTGAAGAAATTCTCCCTGATTTTGTAAAGTTTATCGGCTCTGATGTTATTTTAGGACATAACGTACGGTTTGACCTTAATTTCATTCAAGAAAACCTTGAAACCTGCGGATTTAACAGGATAAACAACTCCTATATTGATACAATGATTTTGGCAAGACGCTATTGCAAACTAAAAAGCCACAGTCTTAAAAATCTGGCTCAACACTATGAAGTCAACATTGCCGGTCACCACAGAGCACTAAATGACTGCAGAATTACTCACGAAATTTACAACAAACTAAAAAACGAATTTATGACATTACAAATTTAGATTTGCCTGTTGCTTTTTTTGGTAAATTGCGAAAATATCAGGAGCATCATCCGGCAATATTTCTTTTTTACCTAAAAATAACTTATCGCCTTCCGCAATAGAAATTTTATCAAAACATTTACGTAAATCAGCAATTTTCTTTACGGTTCTGTACCTGTCAGGATTAGAGTCTAAAAAACTTGAACAAAGTGTCCAGGTATCAGTATCCAGCGAATAGTGAAAATGAGTTTCTGAATATTCATAATTATGCTTTTGAAAAAACGAAACATTTTTCACTCTTTCTAAAAATACTTTTTTAAAACGCAAAAACTGTTCCATTGAAAACGGTGAATTTTTCAAGTCTTTTCCGCCGACAAGCAGCCCGTGTTCCGGCGACTTAACAAATCTAAACAAGCGGTTTATCAGAATATCAAAATTCTTTTTATTCGGCAAATCATCCCAAAAATGAAACCCTTCAGCTTCTTTAAAAGGATTTACCAAACCTCCGCCCGTACAAGTTCTGATTTCTTCTGAATAAAAAGTTTTATCTTTGAGAATATTTGGTACATTATGTCGGAAACCTATTAAATTACTTTTTTCCATCATTGCATAAACGGGTCTGTCAACGAATCTTATTTTTGAGGTAAAAGATATAGAATTATTATTCATATTAAATTTAAAAACCCTGAAAAAAAAATTTGCCCTAAAATAAAAGAGCCGTTTAAGGCTCTTATAAATTTTGCTATTTTCAAAAATGGGGCGCCTGATGGGATTCGAACCCATGCATATCGGAACCACAATCCGAGGTCTTAACCACTTGACGACAGGCGCCATTTATATTTGTTACTAAATTATAATAACATGAAAATATTTTTTGTCCAGAGATTTTTTTGAAAAGCTGATAAAAAGAAACAGGGTTAATCCCCTGTTTCTTTATTGGTTTATATGAAATGATTCTAACTAATTCGTTGAAACATATATCCGATTCCGCGGGCTGTAAGAATCAATTCCGGATTTGCTGGATCTGATTCCAATTTTGAACGCAATCTTGAAATATGAACATCAACAACCCTTGTATCAATTCTGTGATCCGGCGGATAAGCCCAAACATGCTGCAAAATTTCATTTCTTGAAAATGCTTGACCTGAATTATTTACAAGAAGCTCTAACAAACTAAATTCCATACCGGTCAAACGGATACGTTCATTTTTACGGAATACTTGACGGCGTGCAGTATCAATCTTGATATTACCTGTTGTAATAACGTTTTTGGTAACTTTGCCTGCCGGCGTAACAGTTTCACGATTGTTAGTACGGCGAAGAACAGCTTTTACACGGGCTTCAAGTTCTTTTGGTGAAAATGGTTTAATTACATAATCATCAGCACCGAGTTCAAGGCCCGTAATTCTTTCTGAAACGTCACCCAACGCAGTTAAAATAATAATCGGAACATCAGCAGTCCGTCTGATTTCGCGGGTAACGCCATAGCCGTCCATTTTCGGCATCATAACATCCAAAACTACCAAATCAGGATTGTATTTATTAAATGCTGCAACAGCTTCCTCACCGTCAGCCGCTGTATAAACATCATAACCTGCCATTTTTAAACGAGTTTCCAGAATTCGTCTGATACTGGCTTCGTCATCTGCAAGTAATATTCTTTGACGATCTTCTGTTTCATTTTGTAATTCAGCATTTTCAGTCATAATTTTTTCTTTTCCTTACTTAAAAAATCTAACACCTCAACAAAAAACATATATAATTATTACAAAATATATACTTTTTTAAATTTTTATAACGTTATATTAACCTAATTTACAAAAAATTGCAAGTACTTTTTTATACTTTAGGTTGAAAAAATATGATATTATATTTTAAATTATTCCTAATTTTGCTTCGACAATTGATTTGAATTTTTCCAAATCCTCTTTTGTATCAATGCCTACAGGCACAAAATCAACAACCGAAGTTTTAATTTTCATACCGTTTTCAAGCGCTCTTAGCTGCTCAAGGCTTTCCGTTTTTTCAAGCGGGGTTTGCTCCAGTGAGGTCATTTTAATCAATGCTTCCCGCTTGTAGCCGTAAATGCCAAGGTGTCCGTAAAATTCGCCGCATATCGGATTTCTTTCATACGGGATTTTTGAACGTGAAAAATACAATGCAAAGCCGTTTTTATCACGCACGCATTTGACAAGATTAGGATTGTTAATTTCGTCTTTATCTTTCAAAACTCTGACAAGAGTTGAAATATCTGCATTTGCGTCCTCTTTAACATTTCTTGCAACCTCATCAATAGCGGAAGGTTCTATCAGAGGCTCGTCACCTTGAAGGTTGACAATATAAGAAATTTCGGGATGTCTGTCTACAACCTCGCGAATTCTGTCAGAACCGCATTTATGATTGGCTGATGTCATCTCGGCAACACCTCCAAAATCCGTCACTGCATCATAAATTCTTTTGTCATCTGTCGCAACAATAATCATATCGGCCGATTTGGCCTGCATTGCTTTTTCGTAAACCCACTGAATTACAGGTTTTCCCGCTACTACCAAAAGCGGCTTGCCTTCCAGTCTTGATGACCCGTAACGGGCCGGTATAATTATTGCGGTTTTAGACATTGTGTTCCTCCAAAAATTTCTTTATATATTCATATTCTTCCATACCTAACGGAAGTTTTATTTTATTTTTACCTGAATTAACAATTAAAGTTGAGGTGGTAAATTTGCTGGTTAACTTTAATTTTGAAAAATCATTAACAACTAAAGCTCTATTAAAAATCTTAAAAGCTATAAAATCTGAATAAATTTCAACATCAGCATAAAAACCTCTATAAATGAGCCCGTTTATGCTGGAAATACGTGTTGTAAATATTTTCAGCGGTTCAGCAGTTGAATTTGATTTGATTTCATCGTAATAATCACAATCAAATATTGCGTCAAATGAATCTTTTAATATGTTGACCACAAGATAAGCTATTAAACCCAAAAAGAATACTACAAAAACTAGTAAAAAAACTATTTCAAACGGTTTTACGTACATCAATAACACCCTCCGCATTTTTAACAATTAGAGCAACCCACTGATTCTGATGAGCTTCTTCCAACAATTCCAAATCATATTTTTTAACAGCATCAAGCACGACCTGCTTTTTCTCATCCAAAATCCCAGACAAAACCATAATTGCACCGTTTTGCATAATATTTTTCAAATCTCCCATAATTTCTGCAAGCACGTTATGAAGAATATTTGCACAGACAAAATCGAATTTTTCAATTATTTTGTCAGCGGTATTAAGTTCAAATGTACATTCCGCATCATTTTTACAAGCATTTTCTTTTGCTACATCTATTACCGTAGGATCGTTATCACATCCGTAAACTTCCGAGGCACCAAATTTTGTGGCACAAATGGCAAGTATTCCGCTTCCCGTACCAATATCCGCCATTCTTGCATTTAAGGGCATGTATTTTTCAATCGCTTTCATACACAATTGTGTTGTCTGATGAGTACCTGTTCCAAACGCACAGCCGGGTTCAAGTCTTATAATAACCTCATCTGCCCTGTGCGGAGAATATTCAATCCAGTCAGGTACAACAGTAATTCTGTCAGAAACAGGGGTTACCTCCCATTTTTCTTTCCATTTTTTTGACCAATCTTCATTGGGCTTTGTCTGAACCGTAAACTCCCAGCTTCCGAGTTCTTCATCAGAAAAGCCGCGTGATTTTAAAAGATTTCGCTGCTCATTCAAAACTTTGCCTATATAATCTTCCGTGAGCATTTCAGCAGAACCAAAATCAGGGTTCAGAAAAACCTTCAAAGTGCCCTCAGTCGTCGCTATCATCTCCAGATCTTTATAAGTTTCTTCCGCCAGAACAACACCATCACATGGCAAATTTTCAAAACAAATCTCTGACAAAATATCTTCTATATCAGGATTTATTTTGATTTGAAGTTCGACATAACTATCAGCCATAAATTACTCCAGAAAAGCACCCATTTTTCTGAATTTTTCGTAACGGGAATTTTTAAGTTCATCTCCTGACATTTTAGAAAGCTCTTCCAGGCTTGAAAGAATTGTCTTTTTTAACTCATCAGCCATTGCTTTATAATCATGGTGGGCACCGCCAAGAGGTTCTTTTATCGCACCGTCGATAATTTCAAATTTCATCAAATCAGGCGCAGTAATCTTTAAGGCTTCTGCAGCTTCATTTGCTTTTGTCGCATCACGCCACAAAATTGACGCACAACCCTCCGGTGAAATTACCGTATAATATGCATGCTCAAGAAGATAAACTTTATTTGCAACGGCAAGCCCGAGTGCTCCGCCTGAACAGCCTTCACCTGAAATAATTGCAACAACCGGAACTTTCAGTTTTGCCATCTCGCGCAAATTCACTGCAATTGCTCCGCCCTGATTGGTTTCTTCCGCACTGATTCCGGGATATGCTCCGGGGGTGTCAATTATTGTCACAATCGGGATATTGAATTTATTTGCGTGTTTAAATAATCTTAAAGCCTTTCTGTAACCCTGCGGCTGGGGCATCCCAAAATTGTATTCAAGGTTCTCTTTGGTAGATTTGCCTTTCATTGTACCGATTATCATAACAGGTTTTCCGTCAATTTTTGCCAGACCGCCGATTATTGCACGATCATCCATGCCTTCATGATCCCCGTGAAGTTCAATGAAATCTTCGCATATCAGATGAACATAATCCAAAAAATTGGGTCTTTCTGGATGGCGCGCGATCTGCAATTTTTGAGACGGCTTAAGATTTGCATACAAATCTTTTTTGTAATCTTCTGCCTGCTGTTCAAATGTTTCTATTTCTTTATTCAAATCCATGCCGGACTCCAAACTTATTTTTTTTAGCTCATCGATTTTTGCCTGAATTTCAGTAATCGGTTTTTCAAAATCCAAAACTGTCATCTTTTACCTCTTATAAAAATATTCTATTATCAGATTTGTTTACTTTACGGCTGGTTCGTGCATTGAAAGAAGATTGCCTAAAATATCCGGCAAATCTTTTCGTTTTGCAACAACGTCCACCTGTCCGTATTTAAGCAGATATTCCGCAGTCTGAAAGTCTGAAGGAAGTTTTTGTCTGATTGTCTGCTCTATTACACGGCGTCCGGCAAATCCTATTCTTGCTCCCTGCTCGGCAATTATTATGTCACCCAGCATGCCGAAACTAGCAGTAACTCCGCCAAAAGTCGGCTCAGTCAAAAGATTTATGTATAACAAACCTTCGTCATCCAATCTTGAAACCGCACATGAGGTTTTGGCCATCTGCATAAGACTTAAAGCGCTTTCCTGCATTCTTGCGCCTCCGGACGAAGTTATTGCAAGAACCGGAAGTCTCAATTCAATTGCTTTTTCAATAATGCGCGTAACCTTTTCGCCGACAACAGAGCCCATTGAACCGCCCATAAAATCAAAATCCATAATTGCAACTGCAAGTTTATGTCCTTTGATTGCAGCAAGTCCGGTTACAACGGCATCATTCAAACCTGTTTTGTCATGCGCACGGGACAATCTGTCTTTATAACTTTCGGTATCAACAAAATCCAACGGATCTGTCGGTTTGATTTCCGCAAACAGTTCTTCAAAACTGCCTTCATCAAAAAGCTGTGCAATGCGAGTCTTTGCATTTATTCTGAAATGATAATCGCAAACAGGGCACACATATTGATTGCCTGCCAAATCCTCTTTTAAAAGCTGTGCATCACAATGAACACATTTGGTCCACAAATCAGGATTCTT
>CALVAS010000014.1 GCA_944325585.1 Candidatus Gastranaerophilales bacterium | reverse complement strand
AGAATTGAAGATTTAAAAATCAAGCTGAATGACCTTAACATAAACAAAATAACCGAGGCAATCAGAGATTATGAAACCGATCTTTACAGAAGCAAATCCGGTACGTCTTCAAATTATGAAAACTTTGACCTTTCGCAAATCGTAATTAAAAAAGCACAAATAGCGGCGGACACGATTAAAGTTAAAAATATCAGCGCAGAAGATTTTACAACGGAACTTAGTTTCAATGAAAAAATGGTTCTTGATATAAAGAATTTCAAATTCAAACTTGCTGAAGGTTTTGTTGACGGCTCATTGAAATACGATTTTCTGTCAAACAAAATTAATATGCTGATGAATATGAAAAATTCAAATGCTCAAATAATATCTGAAGCACTTTTTGATTTACACAACCAGATATTCGGCTCAATTACAGGCAACGTAACATTAAGCTGTGATGCAAAAAACAATGAAACCTGTTCAAATACTCTTGCGGGCACCGGTTACTTCATTGTTGCAAACGGCAAAATGCCGAAACTCGGTTCGCTTGAATATCTTTTGAAAGCAGGCAACCTCATAAAAGGCGGCATCACGGGACTTTCAATTAACAGTATCATTGACCTTATTACACCGTTAAAAACGGGAGAATTTGACAGCATAAGCGGAAATATGAACATTTCAAACGGAATAGCTCAGAACATTAATATTTATTCAAACGGAAAAGATTTGAATATGTATTTAAAGGGAACATACAATTTTTCAAATGCAATGGCTGATATGAACGTTTACGGAACGCTTTCGAACAACATAACAAGTGTATTCGGCAAAGTTAAAAACGTCTCATTAAACACGCTTTTAAATACGATTCCGTGGATTAACAAAAGCGAACTTAATCCCGAAACACTTTCAGAAATTAACCAGATTCCAAACTACGGCTCACAAAACATTTACCGTATTTTTAATGCCGAGATTTTCGGAGACATCAACGGAAACAATTACGTAAGAAGTTTCAAATGGATTAAATAAAATTTCTGCAGACCACTCGGTTGACCCGAAGTTAAAGGAAACGACGGCAAAATACCGTCGTTGATAATCGTGTCAAATTATATTTTATTTAGATTTTTTAATTTTTTATTTATACCGAAACAGCATGTCTGTTTGCAAAATTGTTTCTGCTGCTTGTTTTCAGAAAAGATAAAGCGTAAATTTCTTCTCTGCAATTTTAATTATAAGACTTAATACGTCCTGTGTCAACCGCATTAATTAAAAAAGGACTGATTAAGACCTTAAATCAATTAATAAATAAAGTTAACATGCAGAAAGGAGAAAGCTATGAACGAAAACTTAAGTAAAAAGTTTGGAAAACAAGTACGGTTTTTAAGAAAATCTTATGGTATCAGTCAGGAAAAACTTGCGGAAATGATTGACATTTCACCCAGACAATTGAGCCGGATTGAATGCGGAATAAATTTTATTAACGCGGATATTCTGGACAAGTTGTCCTGCTATTTTGAAACAGACCCGACAAGTCTGTTTGCCTTTGATTATGAAAGCAAATATAAACGAAATTCAGACGGGTATATAGAAAAAAGCAAGATTACCCCAAATAAAGACACAGAAAACAACGAATTTGAAAAAATTAAACAAATAATTAATGAAAATTGTAATGAAATGAGCAGCGATATAAAAAAATTAAATTTCGCATTACAAATTGTTGAGTTAATAAAGCAAGCTGACTTTCACTAATCTTTATATTACAGGCGCCCCGCGCGCGGTGCGCCTGTGCAAAAAACTTAC
The DNA here is from genome assembly GCA_944325585.1 of Candidatus Gastranaerophilales bacterium. GTDB lineage: Bacteria > Cyanobacteriota > Vampirovibrionia > Gastranaerophilales > Gastranaerophilaceae > Scatenecus. The sequence goes on along the minus strand of CALVAS010000014.1, from coordinate 31,899 downwards.
CAGCGCGGGTAATCGTCTTTGATTTCCCAGCCGTCGTATGCAATCAGAACTGCGCAATAGTAATTATTCAAGTCAGTTGATTTACATTTTTCAACCAATTCATCACGTGACAGATTTTCAGCGTTATCAATAAGATTACCGGTTTCAGGATTTAATTGAAACAAAAATATATCACGCCCATACTTGTTTGGTTTTGTAAGCCCGTTAATATCAACATAGTATCCGACAGTATTCAAACCGTCAACAACATCGTCATCATTAACATATACCAGAATATCAATACCTACAACGGTTCCGTCATTCAAAACATACCACTTAAGTTTGCTGTCATCCGGAGTATAACCGTTTATCTTGTCATAACCGAATTCTTTAGTTGAGCCGTAAAAAACACCCTGAATTTTCGGCACCCACGGTTCCCAAAACTGACTGACAAAAAGATTTATTATATATTCTTCACTTGCCTGACCGCTTCCTGCAATCTCATCAAGACGCCAGCCCGACACATCACCATAATCAACTTTTGAGCGCTCGATTGTCTGTGCGATTACTGTGTATGTGCGTTTTAATTTGGTTACCGTTACTTTTTTCTGGTAATTTCCTATCAATACCGGCAAAGTTATTGCTGCAATAATTCCGATTATGCCGAGCGTTATCAGAACTTCAGCCATCGTAAAGCCAATGTTTCTACCAAACATTAAATTAGAAAAACCATCTGATATTGATTTTCGGATGCACTCAATACTTAAAATCTTTTCAGGAGCTTTATTCCCAGTTGCCCCCCCCCCCCGTAAATTCAGTCATAGTGCACTTTTTCACCTTTTTCACTCCTTTCTTATATCTTTATATTTTTATCATTTAACCGTTTTAATTATATCATAAATTTTATTAATTACGGAACCGGATCATACCCGCCTTCATTCAAAGGGTGGCAGCGGCTTATCCGCTTAATTCCAAGCCAGCCGCCTTTTAGAAGTCCGTACTTCTCAATTGCCTGACGCGTATATTCGGAACACGTCGGATAAAACCTGCAAACCGACGGTGTGTGTTTGGAAATCTTTTGATAAATACTTATTAAAAATAAAACAAATCGTTTCATAATCACTCTTTCTCATCCAATCTTTTTACACAGCGAATCCTTATCTTATAATCGTTATCCAATTCATCTCCCGGCTGAATATTTCGTGTCAGCCCGCCGGGGTAAGAAAAACCCGTTGATTTAACATATACACTGTCCGGAGCATCAGGCAAAATGCTTTGAATATTTCTCAATTCTTTTTCTGTCGGCAAATGCATTCCGATTGCACGGCATTGACATTCCAACGGTTCAAATATCAACTCGTAATATCCGCTCTCTTTTTGCAAACTAAGAGCATTCTCAAAAATTTCATTATAAGTATAATCCGGAATTATATCAGAGTCAGCAACGCATAAATTTTTATCTCTGCCTTCTATTGTGCGGCATGAAATTTTCTGAACAGGCTTTTCTGATTGAGGACAAACCAGAGGCGGCAGTTTCGGATATTCTTCTTTTCTTTTATTGTACGCTCCGGCAGTACCGGTTCTTTTTACGCATATAACAGCACTAAAAAGCTGAAAACCATGAATTTTAGGATCTGCCATTTGGTATTCTTTCGTCCTGCCGTCTATAAATAAATGAGACTGAGGATTTCTAATGCAGGATTCATCAGGATAAAATTCTGTTTCGCATCCGACTATATCAAACATTTTATATTTATCAAGCAGATTACGGTGGTATCTTTTCAAAATTTCAATTTCTTTGCTTGTTGGAAGCCGCATTCCGGCATCATTACAAGCCATTGTCATTCTCATATGTACATTGTTATGCGCGCGGTCAACTCCGTAACTTTCCAATCTGTATTTATTATAAAAAACCTCTTTAACACACAAATTGCCGTAACGTATCCCGTCTTTACAATCATTAGTCCAGTTTGGCGATTCCTGACAGGCAAGATGCGTTTTCATATTTTCTTTCTGTGCGAATGCTTCTTCCGTATAAATTCTGCCGCAGTCCGCATAATTTTTCTTGAGTTTTTTAATAGCTTCTTCTTTAATTTTTAAAGTCGGTAAACTTTCACCAATTATATCAATATCGCTATTTTCACCCACCTCAATCGGCCCATCTTTGCTATCTGAAATTGTATTGCGGCCGGTATTTTTGTTAACATCCTCCTGACTTGCTGATTCAACAGAAGCCGTCGGATCTGATTTAGTTACGGAAGGTTCCTTCAGTAGAATTTCAGACGCGGGCTCATCTGACTTTTCATGTTTTAAATTCGACAAATAAACAGTGAGAGACAAGATTATCAATAACACAACAGCAACAATAGCGACTCTTTTAATTGTGTTCAAAATTTCCCCCTACATTGCGTAACTTTCGCCAATCGTATCAACAGCCTCAACCTTGATATCCGTGATAAGTTCGGAATAAGAAATTACAACAATCGCCGGAATGTGACGCTCTAAAAGCTGATAAAGCGGAAGCCTTATTCTTGGTGAACATAAAATTACAGGCGTTCTTCCGCATGCCTGATTTGCCCGCATAACCGTTGATGCAGTGGTTTCAATCAGTTCCTGAACCTGCATAGGATTCAGAAGAAACATCGTTCCAAGCTCTGTCCGCTGACAACTGTCATCAAGAGTTTTTTCCCACTCAGGTGAAAGCGTCAGGGCATAAAGAACTTTGTCTTCTTCTACATTCGCAAGACATATTTGACGTCCTAAAGCCGCTCTCAGACGTTCGGACAAAATATCCGGTTCTTTTGAAAATCTTGCATAATCGCAAAGTCTTTCAAATACAAATATAATATCCTTGATTGAAACTTTTTCACGGATTAAGTTAACAAAAATTTTGCGCAAATCGCTCGTTGAAATAATTGTCGGTACAAGGTCGTTGACAAGCGTCGGATCTTGCGAACGGACAAGTTCCATAAGTTTAAGAACATCAGTTTTTGTCATAACTTCATCAACGTGTTTTCTGACGCACTCTTGCAGGTGAGTAACGATTACGTCTGTTGAATCGAATGCCGTAACAGAACGTGCTGTTTTTGCATCATCAGGAGTAATCCAGTAGGCTTGCGTTTGATAAGTCGGATCAATCCCGATAATTGCATCCTGCGGAACTTCTTTTTTAACAGCATCCCACTGATCCGCAATAACCATAAGACGTCCGGGATAAACATAACCAGTATCTACCGTGTTGCCGCGAATTTGAATCATATATTCATTCGCATCAAGAGCTGATGAATCCATAATTCTTATGTTCGGAAGAATATAGCCCAATTCATCGGTTACTCTTTGACGGAGAGCAGCGATTTTTGCAAGAAGCTGACCTTCCTGATCAGGGTCTGCAATTACAAGAAGGTTTGAGCCTACCTGCAAACTTAAAATATCAACACCCAAACGCTCGTACATACGGTTCGGATTGACAAGATCCTGCATGTTTTGACGCACGCTTTCCAGTTGTCCCAATTGTGATTGAACATCCGCATTGATAAGGGTTGAAAAGCCCGTAATACCAAGCCCGATTGCAAACAGAAAGAAAGGTAAAAACGGGAGTCCCGTACCTTCCCAGAACCATGTGTGTCCTGTGAATGCCAGCAAAAGCAAGAATCCGGCAGCCAGAAACAGAGCATTCGGTTTGCTTTTGATTTGGGCAGTAAAGTCTGTACCTAAAGAGTTAGCAGCAGATGCACGCGTCATAAAAATACCTGCCGCAATTGACATCAAAAGAGAAGGAAGCTGTGATGCAAGACCGTCACCGATTGTCAAGATTGTATATCTTGACACTGCATCCGCAATAGGCATCTGGTTCATAAGACAGCCGACGCACAAACCGCCGATAATATTGATTAATACAATAATAATACCTGCGATTGTGTCACCTTTTACAAACTTCATCGCACCATCCATAGAACCGAAAAGGTTTGATTCTCTCTGCAAATCTTCACGTCTTTGAGTTGCTTCCTCGGGCGATATAAGACCCGCGTTAAAGTCGGCGTCAATTGTCATTTGTTTTCCGGGCATTGCGTCCAGAGCGAATCTTGCTGCAACTTCGGCGATACGTTCGGCACCTTTGGTAATTACCATAAACTGAACAACCGTAATAATCAAAAAGATTACACCGCCGACGACCATGTTTCCGCCGGTAACGAAAGTCCCGAAGGCATGAATTACTTCCCCTGCCTCGCCTTTTGCAAGAATCAATCTTGTTGATGCAATTGAAAGCACCAGACGAAACATCGTTCCGATAAGAATAATTGACGGAAATGACGCAAGTTCCAGAGTTTTGCGAACATACAGGGATATCATCAAAAGCACAACACCGAGAGTAATATTCAAACAAATTGAAACGTTGACAACCCAGTTCGGCAATTCAACAAGAAGCAGTACAATCAACAGCAATACGAATATCGCCATTGCGACTTCACTTAAAGAATTTGAATTTACGCTTGCTCCCCCCTGTGCCATTAAATTTCTTTCAACGCCTCCTTAATTATTGCAATCTGGCTTTCGATTGTTGCATCAATTACACCGTTATTTGTGCTGACTATACACCCGCCTTCCGTCACCGCCTCATCCGGAAGAACAACCATCTTTGTTTCTAGTCCTGCGGCCTCCAGCATTTCCGGAATCGACTGCTTTGCAATGCTTAATTGTGACGGATTAACCCTTATCGTAACTTTTGGTTCCTCTTTTGAAAGTGTTTTTAAAATTTCCGTAATTTTATCCAGAACAATCTGAGGATTTTGTGTTACTTCGTTTTTAATAATTTTTTGCGCGATTTCAAGGCTTATTTCTAAAATATCAGGCGCTATGTATTCAAAAACTTCCTGCGGTGCTTTCAAAAACTCTTTTATGTTTTCTTTCACCTGCAAAATATCCTCAGACGCTCTGTTAAGCCCCTCCTGATAACCTTCTTTATTTGCGGCTTCTCTGATACTGTCAGCTTCCTCTCTTGCTCTGGAAATTAAGTTTCTGTCATCAACCCTTCTGAAACCTCTCCTTCTGTCGCCGCGCCTTCTCTCCTGACGCTGTTTAAAATCAATATTGTCAAGATTAAACAAATCAATTTCTTCAGGTTCCGGCTGTTTTATAATTTCAGCAGGCGCAGAAGTTTTTACAGGTTCATCCTGCACCGGAGACATTTCAAATTCTTCTTCATCAGAAAACAGCTCAGGCAACTCGGGCGATTCAACATTAAAGTTTTCCGCCGGCTGCTGAACTTCCGCTATTTCCTCCCCGGAAATTTCAGGTTGTCTGACAGTTTTTCGCTTTATAATCATGATTCAATTATATTATACACTATGTTCGAGGTGTGAGGCAATAACCGCCGCAACTCTGGGGGGCATTTTATAAAATTCGCCTTCAAGTGCGTTAAAAACAAAACGTCTGACATTCGGTCTTTCAAGCTGTACCATAGCTTCCAGCTTTTGTCTGTCAATCATTGAGGCAGCAGCCTTAACCTTTTCGACAAGCAGATTTGTGTTAACTTCTGTTGCAGACGGAAGATTTTTCCCGATATCTTCCAGAACTCGCATTGTGACAGACGGATCTACTTTTTCCTCCAAATTGTCGACGTACATATATCTTAAAACTGTACCTGCGTCGTCCTGTTCAAAGTGATTTAAAATTGATTGAACCCTGTCATCAGTTACACGCTTTAGCAAAAGCGCGACGGCAACAAGTTTTAACAATTTTGGCGGTTTATATTTTTCAATCGGTTTTGACATGTCAATCGGGGCTGCCGGAACATTACCGCCTGCAGGTGCAGGAGCATTAACCGGCTGACCTTGAGCAGGCATATTCTGCTGCTGTTGAACAGCTGCTGCCTGTTCCGGGGTTACTTCCTGATTTTCCTGCATTTGCTGCATCATATTATCAATATTTGATTGTTTCATTGCCTTGTCCATCAAGGCATCATTAATCAAATTTTTTGTTTTTAATTCTTTTATGGATTCTTCATATGTTTTTTTAACATGGTGCTCAATAAGCTGAAGAATTTGATCCTGCGGAAGATTTTGTTTGAAGGTCTGTTTTGCAATTTCAAAGATTGTGAATGCAATCTTCTGCATAATCGGATCCCAAAATTGCTGAGGGATTCCTGATCTTATAAGGTCAACTGATTTATGGAACGACCACTCAGCAATAATCTGGGTTATCATTGCCGCCTGATCAGCATTAAAATTGCTTTCTTTGTCGTTGTAAAGCGCTTCGCCCGCAAGTCTGGAAAAGTTCATCAATGTATTTACGACGTATTGTTTCTGATTCTGGTTAAAATCCTGCGGAACAATCTCTTTTGCCTGTTCTGTTAAATTTTTTGCGAATGCTTCGTAATCAAAACCTTTTATTGCCATTAATTTTCCCTTTTTCCAGTTTTTGCATTTATATAATTTTACCGGTTGTAAGTTTTACAAATGCCGGCAAAATCTCATTAAGTTTCCTCAATCCAGCTCTTAATTTTGTCTGCCGCATCTTCTTCGTTAGCTTCGGAAAGATTTGCCGACATATTTGTAAGCGCATTAACAAGTTCATCTGTTGTATGAAGTGCTAGATATTCACGCTGCTGCGCTTCCAAAAGTCCTTTTGCAAGTTCGGACTGCCGTTCGGTAAGCTGTGCTGCTCTTGAATCCATTTCCTGAATCAATCTGTCTTGTTCCATTTCTTTTTGTTTCAAGCGTTCAACTTCTTTTTCATGTTCTTCCTGAGCTTTTCTGAGTTTGTTTTGAACAACTTTTGAAACAACAATCAGACCGATTGCACACAATGCAAGTGTAAGCCACCACGGATTTCCGCTTTCGTCAGGTTTTGGAAGATTTGCCATTCTGTCGCCCGCAAGGTTAAGGTCTGATGCGTCAGAGAAGGCTATCGTAACATTATCCGGTAATGCGCGCGGACTTGCGGAACGTGCAATAAGTTCTTTCAACTCTTCAATCGTTGTTTCTGCAGGAAGAGCACTTTTTTCCATCGTAACCGCAATTGAAATTTCTTCAATAACTCCGGGTTTTATATATTCATTAGTCTGAGTTCTTGAAACTCCGTACTGAGTTTCGGTTGCAGAACGCGTATAACTTCTGTCCTGACTTGAATCCTGACCGCCTGCTGCCAGTCCGTTCGGAATATAAACGCTTACGGCATTCGGATTTCTGTTTGTATCGCGTGTTTGATCGCCCAAACCTTCCGTAAAGGATTGTTCTGAAACAGAAGTCTTTTGATTCGGGTCGTATTCAATTCTGGTTCTTTCCATCGGAGCCTGACGGAGAAATGTGCTGACTGTTGCTGTATAATTTCCCGCACCGATAAGGCGGTCAAGCTGTCTGGTAACCTTTTGCTGCATGTATTTGTCATTTTCCTGCAATCTTTCGAGCATCTGGTCGTCCACATCCATCATATTTGCGTAGACATTACCATTCGTATCGGTTATTGAAATATTTTCTGATGTCAGACCGCTGACACTGCCTAAAAGAAGGTTTGTAATCGCTTTTACTTTCAGCGGGTCAAGTTTATCTCCGACCGGAATTGTAACCTGCACCGTTGCTGTTACAGGTTTTTGCATTGATGTAAATAAAGATTGTTCGGGGATTGAAATGAATACTGATGCGTTTTCAATCGGCGGAATTTTTCTGATTAATCTTGAAAGTTCTCCGTTGATTGCACGCGCAAGACGAATTTTTTTATCTTCTTTTGTTGAGGTAAAATCGCCTTTATCAAAAATTTCAAGACCTACATTCTGGTCTACAAGACCGCTTTTTACAATTGCAAGAAGCGCTTGATCACGCTGGGTTGCTGTGTATTCTTTCAAAAATACCGTTGACTTTGTACCTTCAACTTTACGGCTTGCGACAATACCTTCGCGAGCAAGAAGCGCTTGAATTTCTATTGCTTTGCCGAGGTTATCCGTTGTAAGCAAATCAAGAGGCTCTTTTATTACTTTTTCACTGACAACACGCGCCGCGCCGCTGCTCGGTTTGTTTTTATTGACTACAATGCCTATTGTCATAACAAGAGCAATAAATATTATTATACCGCCTATAATGCCGTACAATAAAGGTTTATTTTCCAATATTTTTTGAAAGTCCATATTTTCCCCGGTCTGTATTTATTTGTCCGTCAAGTCTGAATTTAATTATTATACTATTTTACACCTGAATCTGCATAACTTTGTCATACGCTTGTATGACTTTTCCCGTAATTTGGGTTGCAACGTTAACACTGATTTCTGATTTTGCCATAGCGGTCATAACATCGTGGATATCAATGTTATTGTTTCCGCTCATAACATCTTTCAAAAGATTGTCGGGCGCATTGAGTTCCGCGTTAAAATTTTCAACAAGCCCGGAAAAAACAGCTTTGAAATCCTGTGTTGCCGGCTTTTCCATTCTTTCAAGCCTCATTGGTTTCATACCATAAAGTCCGGTATCAAGTTTTGTGTGCTGTATCCGCGCCTCTAAATCGTATTTTGGCATCCATCCCGCATTATATTGCATATTTCCCTGCCTTTCTTTCCTTATATTAACTTATATTAAACGTGTTTGTTAAGTCCCTTTCACAGGAAATCATACGTTTAATGTAGTTAAAATATAAGATTTCATACGAATTATTTAATGATTTTCGGGGAAAAGTCATGTGGTAAAGGCAGTTTGTACATATCAGGCGCCCCGCGCGCGGGGCGCCTGAGTAAAAAAATTACCAGGGATAATCGTCTTTGATTTCCCAGCTGTCCTGCGCAATCAAAACAGTGCAATAGTAATAATTTGTATTAAATTTGCCATTTTTAAAAGCGTCGCATTTTTCAATAAGTTCATCACGTGTCAAACCTTCGGAATTGTCAATAAGGTTACCGGTAAGCGGATTTAACTGAAATATAAAAATATCCTGACTGATTATGTTTGGTTTCTTAAGACCGTTTGTATCAACCCAGTATCCGACTGTACTCAATTGAGTGCCGTTACTTTTTTCTGATAATTTCCTATCAGTGACGGCAGGGGCATTGCAGAGATTATTCCGATTATGCCGAGCGTTATCAGAACTTCAGCCAGCGTAAAGCCAGCAGTTAAACCCCGAATATAACGCGTTATTCTTGATGTTATTTTATTATTTTTTGAATGTGTTGTTTTTGCGGGGTTATGTTTTTGTTTTTTTTGATTTACTTTTTATCTTGTTTCATCAAGTTCTTTTCTGATATCTTCAACCGTAACATATTTTATCGGTGAATCTTCGTTCTTCTTCAAATAATCATCCTTAATTCCGGATTGGACAATAAATCTTTTACACAGTATGCAAATAAAATCATGTCCCCAGATATACATTGTGGCGCCTTTACATCTGTCCTGACCTGCTTGAATAATCGCATTCTGTTCAGCATGAATAGAACGGCAGGTCTCGTAACGGGTGCCTGACGGAATATTATTTTTTATACGGTAGCATTCGCCTCTTTCATAGCAGGATTCTACCTTTGAAGGTGTTCCGTTATATCCGGTTGCTTTAATTTTTTTGTCGTCACCTACAATAACCGCGCCAACCTGTGCCCGCAGACAGTTTGAACGGCTTGCGCAGGTTTTTGCCAAATCCAAAAAATAATCGTTCCAAGATTTTATTTCCATACGTCCATTCCTTATCAAATTAATTATATGTTAATTTTAGTATAAAATCAAAATCTTGCAAAGGATTATTATTTTGAGTCCATTATTATTTCCATACCTTTAATCAAAATTTTCAACTCATTAAGAGATTCTTTATTTGTCAAAGAATCTTTTGCAAGCTGGATAAACTTCAATTTATTTGCGTCTTTGCGAATTTCTTCAATATCTTCCTGAAGTTTCTTATAGATTTTTTCTGTTTCAACATTTTCTTTTGACATAGTTTCTTCAATTTTGCCGTCTGGGTAGTAAGTTTTTATATGAGAAAGGTCGCCGTTCGGATCTTTAAAAACAATCGTAAAAGGTTTGTTAATATTTTTGGCGGAATTTAACATACTTTCATCAGAATTTTGTATATTAATCAGTTCGTTTATGTCATAAGAGGACGAGGATTTCTTTTTATTCACAAACCCGCTCAAATCAACAACTTTATCACTTGTTGAGACCTCTAAAACAGGTCTGTCGTCAGTTCCTGTCGAGTAGACAGTATATTCCTTGTCCCATGAGAAATCAAAAAGACTTTTTAAGTCCGTTTCCAGATAAAAACATATTTTCTCAAGAGTTTCAACAGACGGAAAATTAACACCCGTTTCCAATCTGGTTAATTGTCTTGGCGCAATATCCAGCTTTTCCGCAAGTTTTTCCTGCGTAAAGCCTTTTGATTTTCTTAACTCTTTAAGATGTACACCGAAACCTTCTTTTAGGGTTTTAAACATAAATGTCCTTCCTTTCTAAATATTATCGTCATCTCCACAGTTATTTAAGGTCTCTGACCGTCGGAAATGAATTAAGAAATATTGACACAGGACTTTTTACGTCTTATAATTAAATCAAGAATTGCAGAATTGATTACCTGAAAGTTTAATCAAATAAGCGATTCGTCTGATAAATAAACTCACAATAACAATCAGACTTTATAATTCCAACAAATTCAAACTATTTTATCGTTCCCGATAAAATATCAGGTGGCATACAGCCGCCGTTTTTTTTGGTGGAACATACTAAAAAGCAGGTTAAATAAACAATCCGCAAGATTGCTTAACAAATCATATCTTTGAAATTATGCTAAAATTTTAAATTTCTTATTCCGGTAAATACCATTGAAATATTATATTTATCAGCAGTTGCAATCACTTCCTTGTCACGCGGAGAGCCGCCCGGCTGAATTATCAAAGAAATTCTTCCCTGTGCGGCAACATTTATTATATCGCCGGAATGCATAGGTTCGCCGGAGGCAAAAACAGCCTCTTTTGAATTTTCACAAGCTACATCCATAGCCTGTTCGGCAGCAGCTTCCAGATGTGTTTGCCCCTGCGAGATTGCGACTGTTTTAAAATCTTTTGCTATAACAGCAGAACTCGTTCGTGCATATTTGGCAACTTTCCACGCAAATATTGCATCCTCAAGCTGTTCAGCAGTCGGCTTAGCCTTGGTCACAACTCTAAACAGGTCTTTGTCAAGTTCACTTTTATTTGCTTCCTGAACCAGATTACCAAACGGTGTTACAGTTATATCTTCTGTCACAATTTTCTTAAAGTTTTTCAATTCTGTTGAAATTCTCACTATTTTTAAATCAGGATTGCGTCTCAAATGTTCCAGAGCGTCATCTTCGTAATATGGAGCAACTACAACTTTTACAGACATTGAATTAAGATGCTTTGCAACTTCAAAATTCACAGGCTGAGAAAATGCAATCGTTCCGGAAAAAGTCGCAAACGGGTCGCAGTCAAACGCTTTTGTATATGCTTCAAAAATATTGCGGCCAAGCGCAACGCCGCACGGAAGATTGTGTTTTACAATAGCAACAGCATTTACATCATAAAATTCACTTATAATATTAACTGATGTTGTAAGGTTTAAAATATCGTTATACGAAAGCTCTTTTTCATTAAGGATTCTGTAATCAACCATGGTCTGAGGCTTGTAAAGAGCTGCTTTCTGATGCGGATTAGATCCGTATTTTAAATCATACATTTTTGCCATATTTAAAAGTTTACGTTCATCTTCACCAAGGTAAACGCCGATTTTTTCCGCAATGGCTTCATCATAATCTGCCATATACTGAAACGCCTTCAGCGCAAGTTTTTGTTTGTCATATGCGTTAACATTTATGGTTTTATAAAAATCCGCAACATCCGTTACCACAATTATGTCAAGAAAATCTCTGGCCGCGGCGCGCAAAAGCGAAAAATCCAGAATGTTAAGAGCATCAGTAAATTGTTTTATATCATCAGTTTTTTCCGCGATATCATCAACCGGACGAAAATTTATAATAACCATATCAAAATTCTTATGAACGAATTCTTCCATAAAAGTTCTCGTATAAAATCCGTCGGCAATACCTAAATCCGCAATATCCGTAACGTTTAATCCGTTTTTGCAAAGATATTCAAGAGTCGCTCCTGACGAAACGATTTCATAATCAAACTTCTCATTTAAAACTTTTACATAATCCGCTATTCCGTAATAATCATAAACACTTACATAAACTTTATTTGCCATAATACCCTCATTTTAAGTCATAATATAGCATATACAACAGGCTCTTGCAAGTAACCTTGTTATAATTTTGTAATCATTTTTCTCTAAAAGTCACATTTTTCTTGAAATATATTTGTTTGTCATGTATAATTTTCTTAAAGAAAAACAGAAATTTAAAAAGAGGAATATGATGGTTAATAACAGAATGACAGAAGGCGTAGGCAAAAAAATAGTTGATGCTCTAAAAAAACAAAGTGATATTGATATTGTTCAACCGTTTCAAAGCGAACAAACAAACGAGCAGGAAGATCAGCCTGTTTTTGCTAATGAATCAATGCCCTCGCTTGAATTTTTAAAGGATACACCGCAAAAAACAAGCGAACCTTCAATGTCATTCGAAAACTTTTCTAATGAATCAGCAAAACCGTCATTTAATATGAATTTCAATTCAATTCCGGAACAAACAGTTCAAAGCCACCAGACCTTGAACAATGACTCATTTATGGGTGATTTTGAAGATTTGGAACTTCCGGCAAACGTTGAAGTTTTAAGACAATTAATCACAAAAATTCCGTCTAATGTTTCAAAGCAAACAGGTGCTCAAATTATTAAACAAACAATGGAAGCATTAGGAATTTCTATGAAAGGTGTTCTTCAAGAAGCTCAGCAGGCTCAGGAAAATCTTAATTCTGCTGCCCGCGAGTGCCAGAATAATATAGCCGAATACAGACGCCAAATAAACGTACTTGAAACTCAAACACAAAAACTTCACAGACAATATTCAATGCTGAACGACATAATCAGTTTGTTTATTCAAGCAGGAAATTAGTTATAACGGAATGAATGACCTATATTTTCATATAATCTGCTTCTGCAGGCTTCGTATTCTGTTTTAACCATTTGTAATCTTGCCTGATATTGTATCATTTGTTGTTCTAATTTTTGCTCTAATGCCTTCAATTTAGCCTGCCGTTGATTCAATTGTTTTACGACAGGAGAATCAGGTGAATAATCGCTGCCAACCTGCATCAAATCGCTTGCAGACTGTGTCAAACCCATTCGCGCCTGAGTGATAAGCTGGATTTTGTATTCCAAATCCATCTTGACATTATTCAAGTACTGCATTCTGATTGTATCGACAATGACACCCATTTTTCCGTTCCTTTATCTTGTTTCGTTAAGATTGTTTCCCCTCAAAAATGTATGTTGATTATTTTCCGCAATCAACTGTTCCATTTTCTTGAATTGGTGCATATGATAATTCAATCTGTATTGAGCCATTTTTCTTTTCTTGTTCATTGTAAGAAAATCTCGAAGCCCGTCCATAAATGAATTAATCATTGCTTTTATGGGATTTTTTCTTATAAGGAAGTTCTTTGAATATATTGCGAAATCTACAAATCGCCTCATATTCATCTCTAAAGTATCACGAAACATATTATTCCTTTACACTTTAGACCTACAACTATATAAAAACATTTGAAACCCGATTATTGACATGGTTTCCGGAATTTCGTAACATGTCTTAACGTTGCAAGCCGCTTTTACATGTGTCATTACAGAATATTTATCGGCAGAGGAAAATGAAAACTTTAATATATTTCGAATTATATTAAAAAATGTATAGAAAAAAACAGAGAGCTTTTTATTCTCTCTGTTTTTAATTTTATAAGTTTTGAATAGCTTTACTGTCGCCGTCGATTGACTCTTTAAGCATCTTTTTTACAACGTCGCCCTGTGTATCAAGCATTTTGCAAACGGTTTCAATGTTACGAACTTTATTTGAAAGGATTACATCAGCGTTCGCCGTAATATTGCCGGTTACATTCTGATATGCGGCAAGAGCTGCGGAAGTTGTACCCTGCATAAGGTTGCCCATAACAAGAGCAGGAAGTCCGTATTCGCCAAGATAAGGTGCGGCAGCCTGCATAATACCGCCCCAGCCGGAAATTACGCCGGCAACCGGAAGAACTATATTACGCGCCGCCATTCCAAACCCGTTTGCAGTACCGACGCCGTATGCTGCGGCGCTTGCGATATCAGCGATTCCGCCAACACCTGAGGCATAACCTGTTGCGACCCCTGTATCGGTTCCCCATCCGGAAAGTATTGATGCGGCTCCGCCGGTTGCATAGCCGTCAAGCCCCCAGGAAATCGGTGCGGCTCCGCCGCCTGGGAATCCGGAATAATTGTATAAAGAATCCAGCCCAAAAGCGGAATTGCCTGAGAATTGAGAAGCATAAGAGGTTCCGGGAATATTCATTGATTCGGAAGCTCCAAATACAGTTGCAAAGGAGGACGGTGCCAGCAAACTTGCCATTCTGTATAAGAAACTGCCCGTCATTTCAAAACCTGTACCGGTTCCGCTTCCTGAAACAGTAAGATCGCGAAGTTTGTCATAAGTTTCAAAAAGCTGAGCCTTTGCGTCTCCGCTTGCAGAGCCGAATTTGTTTGCTATTACCAGATAACTGTCATTTTTATAAGCCATTTTTAACCTCTTTTATCTAACCGCATGCAATGCAGGTAAACACAACATGCACATATACTTATTATTCAAAAGTTTTGAATGTGGATTCAATGTTTTTATCAATTACTTTTTTAACAGCTTCCATTTCTGTTTGAAGCGCTTCCTGTTCTGTATCAAGCTGTCTCAATCTCAATTCAAGCGTTCTGTCCTGCTCTTGAATTTTTTTTGTCTTAGCATTAATATTTTCAATTTCTTTTTCGTAAACAGCCTGATTATAGTTGTACTGATTCATTGCATCTTCGTAAGCTGCTTCATCTGTAATTGTTTCGGTAATCAAAGTACGAACAACTGAGGAATCCTCAAACTTAATTGTTTGAGCTCTGCCGCTGTCATCAAAATCTATAATTGCACGTTCCGTTACTTCAATTTTTGTAGAAACATCCTGCGCACAATAGTAGTTAAGCGTGTTTTGATTTTCAGTCGGTTTTGTCGGGTCAGGTGCACTTTCCCAGGATGCCATCAACTCTTCTTCGCAGGCAAAGTATCTCTGACCGTTGCTTTCCCAGGTGTATATCGTTGAATCTGATGCGGCAAAAACTGAATTCGGCCAATCTTTCAAAATTTGTTCATAAGCCGCTGATTGTTCTTTATCATCAGGATTATAAACTTCAAGTTCAATATTACCCAGTAATACAGGGACACCGGAAGTAACAGAATATTCATTACCAACATCCGTTCCTTCATAAATATTACTTAAGTCTTCTTGAGATATAAAGTGAATGCCGTTATTTTCGTCAGTATATGTGTAAAGCTGAGACGGATCTAATTTACCTAATGCAGGATTTTCCGCAACAGCTTTTTCGTATGCTGTACGCAATTCTTCATTATTTTCATCATACCGTGTGCAGGCATTTCCATTTACCGCATAAGAAGATTCACCTGTCTCAGGATCTGTTGTACTTGTTACAGTATTTGCAGTAATAGTATCCATTGTCGGTTTTGAGTTTTTAATGTAATAATCTGAAAGATCTGCTGTTCCTGTTGTTTCATCAACCGTGCCGGATGCTGCATTTTCAAGCTGATCAGCAAATACAAGGTGAAGTTTTCCGCCGGCATCCGTATATGTCATAAGATCTTCAGGATTAGCATTTTGAATTTCGCTATAACTATTTGCCAACTCTTCGTAAAGTGCCAGCTGATCCGGATCCGTTTCATCATAAGCGGTACATTCATTACCCTTAATGCTGTAAATAGTTTCTCCTGTATTTGGATCTACAGATGTTTGAATTTGATTTTCTTCAATTTCTTTGTTATCAATGCGGTCATTTACATAAACCTGCGGATTACGTTTTTTATTTTCAACACCGGTAAACACGTCAGCATAATGGAAGTGAGTAACCAAATAGTTATAACCGTCTGGATCGCCTTCCAGAGGAGTCATACTTGAAATAGTTTCACCAACCGTTCCGTCTTCGTAAGAGTATTGGGTTGTCGTATAATCCTGTGTACTAGGGGCAGTCGGAACTTCCAACGCAATCAAATCATTAAATGTATTATTCAATTCATTAGCCAGAGCTGTACGCGCCTGGTTAACTTGTTGACCTTCATATTCTACGTTAGTTTTTCTTGCTGTCAAGCCTAAATATCTTGCCTGTGATGCTGCCATGCCCATAAAGTTCTCTCCTTATATAAAAGCTCGTTTACCTACTTCGTTTTTGTATATAATTATATTTTTGGAAAAGTCAATATAATCTAAGATAATTATACGGTATATCCTTTTAAATATACAGGCAAAAATATCAAAAATAGTACATTTGGAGGAGCTTTTCGATAAAATTTCGTTCAGAAACAGCACATAAAAGACGGGCGGCTTTTAATTATGCCGCCCGTCTTTTTAATTACATCATATATTATTATTCTTCTGATTCAGTATTTGGTTCATTTACTGTAAGTGCAATACGTTTGTCTGTAGGATTAAACTTAAGAATATAAGTTTCAATCTTGTCACCTACCTGAAGAATACAATCTTTTTTATTTTGAAGTTCAACAACTTCGTTATGCGGAAGCAGAGCCTCAACTCCGGGGAATACTTCTACAAACGCGCCGAAATGTTTAATTCTTGTAATTGTACCTTCTACCTTGTCGCCTTCTTTAATTTGTTTTTCAGCTTCGAGCCACGGATCGGGTTCAAGGTTTTTAAGGCTTAAAGACACACGCTGTTTGTCGTGATCTACTGCGATAACTTCTACGTCGATTTTGTCACCGACTTTAAGAATATCTGTCGGATGATCAATCCATCTCCAGCTGAGTTGTGAAAGCGGAAGCAAACCGTCAATTCCGCCGAGATCGATAAACGCACCGAAGTCCGTAATTCTTACAACGTCACCTTTTACGATTTGACCGGGTTCAATTTGAGAGAATACGTTTTTGCGGGCTTCTACAGCACTGTCTTCATAAACTTTTTTATTTGAAAGTATGAAATTGTTTTGCTGACTATCGAGAGTAAGTATTTTCAATTCTAATTTTGCACCGACTTCCAGATCTGTTTCTTTGCTTCTCAATTGAGAAGAAGGAACAAACCCTCTGACGCCGGAAATTTCAACAAGAACGCCGCCTTTAACAATTCCTGCAATTGTTCCGAGAATTGTTTCATCTGCTGCTTTTGCTTTTTCAAGTTCTTTCCAGGCATATGCAAAGTCAACTTTTTTGCGGGAAAGAAGGAATTTTCCGTCTTCATCTTCCTCTTTTATAATAAGGAATTCGTATTCTTTACCTTTTTCCAATTTGGTTTCTACATTTTCGTCTTTGTCAACAGCTTCGCGAGTCGGAACAACTGCGATAGTTTTGGCGCCTATATCAACCATTACGCCTTGACTGTCATAGCCGCAGACTATACCTTTTACCAGATCACCTTTCTGGAAATTATAGTCATACTGTTTCAATAATTCTTCGAAATCTAATTCACTTGATGCCATCTTTACTCCATTTATACTGATTATTACTGTTTTATGACTATAATTGTAGCAGAATATAGCCAATTTGTAAATATTTTTTAAACATTCTTTAACAAAAACTTTAAAAAAATATCCAAATTAAGCATAAATTTCTGTTTCTTTAATGGTTTTATTTAGTTTTTCAACGAATTTATCAGCTGTTCTATTGTATTTTCCTGAAGTGTAATCTCCTCGATTCTCTCTTTTGTCTGTTTGATAAGCTCTTGCGGAGCATTAGCAACAAACTTGGGGTTATTGATTCTGCCGGAAAGTGATTTTTTCTCGGCTGTTAGCTTGTCTAATTTCTTTTGCTGACGCGCGATTTCTTCATTAAAGTCAATAAGATTTTCGAGCGGTACAATTATTTTGGATGCCCAAACAACAGCGGTAGCCGATTTTTTTGGTGCGTCATCGCTATCTTTGCCGTATGTAATATTTTCGACACGCGCAAGTCTCTTGATATAAGCCTCTATTTCTTTAAATATCGGCTCTTCCTTTTTATCCGCACGAATTTCAATATCAAATTTTACTGACATTGAAATGTTAAATCCCTGACGCAAGTTTCTCAAAGACTTGATTGTTTCAAAAACAAGTTCCATCTCTTCCGCTTCTTTCGGAAATTCCAATTTTTCATTGAATGTCGGAAATTCAGCGACAATCAAAGCCTTAGTTTCAGTATTTTTCGGAATTAACTGCCATACGCGCTCTGTAATATGCGGCATTATCGGATGAAGCAATCTTAAAGACATATCAAGAACATATCTTAAAACTCTTTGTGTATTAAGTTTCAAACTTTCATCCTGAAGCTGAATTTTTGCGATTTCAACGTACCAGTCGCAGTATTTGTTCCAGAAGAAATCGTACAGAATATGCGCTGTTTCGCCGATTCGGAATGTTTGAATATTTTCGTTAATCAATTTTGCAGTATTATTTAATTCATTCAAAATCCACTTGTCGGCAATTGTGAGTTTGCCCAAATCTATATCTTTATTATCAACGCCTGAAAGATTCATCAAAACAAACCTTGAAGCGTTCCAGATTTTATTTGCGAAGTTGCGGCCGTATTCAAACCTTTCGTCGCTGATTTTGATATCCTGACCGCCGTAGGTGCAAAGGGATGTCATTGTAAATCTGAGAGCATCGCTTCCGTATTTGTCGATAATTTCAACCGGATCAATTGTGTTGCCTTTAGATTTTGACATTTTCTGGCCCTTTTCATCTCTGATAAGGCCGTGGATATAAACGGTTGAGAACGGAGCTTTACCTGTGAATTCCAGCCCCATTGTAATCATTCTTGCAACCCAGAAGAAAATAATATCAAATCCTGTAACAAGCGTGGTTGTCGGATAGAATTTTTTGAAATCTTCCGCGTCAGTATTTGGCCAGCCCATAGTTGAGAACGGCCACAAACCTGATGAAAACCACGTATCAAGTACATCAGGATCCTGAACATAGTTATCCGGATCAGGATTTTCTCTTGCTACAACCATTTCTCCTGTTTTTTTGTGATAGTAAGCCGGAATTTGATGTCCCCACCACAATTGACGGGAAATACACCAGTCGCGGATATTTTCCATCCAGTTAAGGTAATTTTTCTCCCATCTTTCGGGAACGAATTTTATCCGTCCGTCTTTAACAGCGGCAATCGCTTCTTTTGCAAGCGGTTCCATTTTTACAAACCACTGTTCTGACAACAACGGCTCAATTGTAGTGTTGCATCTCTGGCATTTGCCGACATTATGCTCGTGATCACGGGTTCTAAGCAAGAAGTTTTTATATGAAAGCATACCGATAATTTTTTCTCTTGCTTCATATCTGTCAAGCCCGTGAAGTTCCGGCGGAACCTCGCCGCAAGCCTTCATTTTGCCTTCTTCATCAATGACCCAGATTGGTTTTAAGTTGTGGCGTTTGCCGACTTCATAGTCGTTCGGATCGTGCGCCGGGGTAATCTTAACAGCGCCTGTTCCAAAGTTTTTATCCACATATTCGTCTGCAATAATCGGAATTTCACGTCCGGTAAGCGGGATTACAACAGTTTTTCCGATAAGTTCGGAGTATTTGTAATCCGTCGGATGAACGGCAATTGCAACATCACCGAAAATTGTTTCAGGACGGGTTGTTGCAACAATAATCGCACCTGATTCGCCTTTGAGCGGATAGGAAATTTCCCACATATGCCCCTGTTCGGTCACATATTCTGTTTCAACATCAGAAATCGCACTTTTACATCTGGGGCACCAGTTTACAATATATTTTCCTTTATAAATCAGACCTTTTTCATAAAGTCTTACAAAAACTTCTTTTACAGCATCAGAACAGCCTTCATCAAAAGTAAATCTTTCTCTTGAGCGGTCAAATGAGGCACCGAGGCGCTTACACTGATCTAAGATTGCGCTTTTATGCTGATTTGCCCATTTCCAGGTTTCTTCAAGAAATTTTTCTCTGCCTAAATCGTATCTTGAAAGCCCCTTTTCTCTGAGTTTTTTCTCAACAACGTTTTGTGTTGCAATGCCCGCGTGATCTGTTCCCGGAAGCCAGAGGGTTTCAAACCCTGACATTCTGTGATAGCGTGTCAGAATATCCTGCAATGTTTCATCGAGCGCATGCCCCATATGAAGAACGCCTGTTACGTTCGGCGGCGGAATTACTATAGAATACGGCGGTTTAGCGCTTTTTGCGTCGGCTTTAAAAAATCCGCCTTCTTCCCAAAATTTATAAATACTTTCTTCTGTTGATTTCGGGTCATATACTGTGGGTAAATCTTCGATTTTTATTGCAGTTTCTGTCATTTTAAATCCTTTTTATTTATGCCTCTCTACAACAGAATAGCACAAAAAAATATATCGGTAAAAAATATTTATCAACAAGATTAAATATATTAAGATGCGCCGGCGAAGTTTCGCCGGCGCATCAATGAATTCTGTTATTTATTACGCTTTCGGAATAGAATTTGCAATAATTTCCATCTCTTCCAGAGATGCGTAAACTGCGTGGCATCCGCAATCTACGTATAAAATTTGACCTGTCGTGCCTGTAGAAAGGTCTGATGCCAGATACAAACCTGCTTTACCGACATCTTCAAGAGATACGTTGCGTCCGAGAGGGGCTTTTGCAACCGCAGCCTTAAGCATTTTATCAAATCCGGAAATACCTTTTGCCGCAAGAGTTTTAACAGCACCGGCAGAAATACAGTTGACTCTGATGCCTTTCTTGCCTAAATCCGCAGCCAGATATCTCATTGAAGATTCAAGAGCTGCCTTTGCAACACCCATAACATTATAATTTGCAACAACGTATTCAGAGCCAAGGTAAGTAAGTGCAAATATTGAGCCGCCTTCGTTCATAATCGGTTCAGCATGTTTACAGAGCGTAATCAATGAATATGCACTGACACCCATTGCAAGATCCCATCCGGCACGTGATGTGTCAATAAATCTGCCCTGCAAATCTTCTTTTGCCGCAAATGCAACCGCATGAACAACAAAGTCTATTTTACCGTAAACTCTTTCGCATTCTTTAAATACGGCAGCAACTTCTTCTTCTTTTGTTACGTCGCAGTTCATAATTATTTTTGCGCCCATTTCTTCAGCCAGCGGACGAACACGTTTTTCCATCGGCTCGCCTGCGTAGGTGAACGCAATATCGGCACCTGCTTCATAAAGCTGTTTTGCTATGCCGTATGCAATACCATGTGTGTTTGAAACTCCAAAAATAACACCTTTTTTGCCTTCCATTAATTTCATAATTATTTCTCCCTCATCAAAATTTTTCTTTACTTATTTATAGTAACAAAAATATATTTTTTACGCAAATTTACTGACAGCTTTTTCTTTCATTAACTTTTGTAACAAAACCAAAACATGCTGAAATCAAGGGAATCAGGATTTTTTTATATATTTAAGAGAGCTTAACATGAGGAGAGCTGTAAACAAATGGTAGACGGCGTAAACAATTTATCGCTTGCTGAAATCACCAAATTGGCTATGGCCAAAAAAGGTGTCAGCACTGCTTCTGCCCAAAAACCGAGCTGGATGACACAGGACGGTTCTATTTGGAATGCGCCGAAACTTGAGGCACCTAAACCAAAAAGCATCAATGATCTTACCTCTCTTGATGCAAGCAAAATGACAACTAAAAAAGAATGTGAACAAGCTCTTTCAGATATCCAGAATTTTACACAGGGAAATCCCGTTCTGGAAGCAATGTTCAGAAGCAAAACCGAAGAACTTACAAAGAAAAAAAGCGAGCTGTCTTTTAATGAATCACAACAAAACCTTCAAAACATAGCCGAAGGAAACTCTACACAGACAGAACAGACAACATCTTCTGCAAAAAGTTCTAATGAACAGGAAACTAAAAATGCCGAAGATATAAGTGCCTCAGAAGGCCGTGCTATGGCAGCGGATATGGACAAACAAAGTGCAGACCTGGAAGCACAAACAAATTCCGTTAAAAAAGATGGTGAAACCGCAAATGATTATGCTAAAGAGGCTCAGAAAGATGAAAAAACCTTACAAAAAGAACAGAAAAAATTAGATAAACAATATAAAAAAGAATCAAAATCCATTCAAAAAAATCAACAACAAATCGCTCAGTTAACAGATTCATTAAATACAGAAAATGATGAAGTAACTGCACTGCAATCAGAACTTCAAAGTTTAATGGCAGCCAACTCAACAGGAGTTGGCGTTAACAGTGCATTTTCACTTTCACTTGCTGGAACTGAAGAATATCAACAAGATCAACAGGCGATGTCCGAAGATCCCAACGCAACAAGAATTGCAGAACTTCAAGGGCAAATTTCAACAAAATCAGCTTCTATGCAAAAAACCGGTAAAAAAATCGGTAAGCTGCAAACTTCAACCAACAAACAAATCAAAACGATGCATAAAGTTACCTTAAAGTACATGGCAAATGTTCAAAATATTCAACATGTACAGGAAACAAATCAAAAAGCATCCGATAAAATACTTAATGTCGCGCAAAAAGTTGAGGATATAAGTTCAACTGTTCAAACAGCAGGTACAACCTTAAAATATACAGGTATGGCCTTGATTGCACTGGGACAATCAACAAGCTGGTGTTTTGGAGCTGGTGCGGCACTGATTGCAGCCGGTACTGTAATGCAAAAAGCAGGCACCATCGCTGAAACAGTCGGTCAATATGGACAATTGGCCGCAAATGTTACCAAAACAGCATGTTATGCAGCTCAGGGTAATATTGCAGGTGCCCTAACAAGCGCAGGTGCTGCAGTTATGGCAGGAACATCAGCAATCAAAGGTACACAAGAAATGGGTCAAACATTTGATAAAATTAACGAAAAAGCAACAGAGGCAACACAAAAACTTGCAGCCAATGTTGCAGCAAAAGAAGCTGTTGGCGAAATGGTTGAAAACGGCTCTATCGGTAATTTGACCAAAAAACAAGCTAAAAACATAGCAAAAGCAGGAGCTATGGAGCAGCTTCAGGGACAAACAGCCCAGACAATTAACGATTCATTTAAAGACGGCGTAGGCAACATTGCGCAAAATGCACAACAAAGCGCACAAAATGCTGTTAAATCTGCTGTTGATGCAACAGCAGGACTATCAAAAGAAGCCATTAAAGAAGGCATCAAAAACGGTACAATCCAGGTTGCAGGCAACTCATCAAGCCTTGTACAACAAGCTGCAAAAGAGCTTAAGCAAGAAATGAACATAGATTTCAAATCATTTGAAACCTGGAACAAAATCGGCAACGGCTTACAAACCGCAGGTGCAAAGCTGCAAGGTATGTCCGGAAACAGTCAAAAAGCCTCCTCAACGGGACAATCAAGAGGCGGTTACGCACCTCATTACCTGACTAATCCGTCAAAAGCATATTCAATGATTGCAGATTCAATGGCAAGACGTCAAAAATTGGCTTCAAGATATGCAGCATAAAAACTTTTGACATGTCAATAAAAAGCAAAAGACCAATCTTAGATTGGTCTTTTCTTATATAATATACTTCACATTATATTTGACTGCCTGTTCCGCTTGCAGAAAGCATTTGCTGTTCTTCAAGAAGCAGGTTGACATAAAGTATTCTGTTTGCCGTTGCACTGTCAAGGTTGACAAATTCTGCACCTGCTCGAACATCTGATGCTGTTACAATTTTCACATCGGCATTGATATCAATATCACCATATGAAATATGTACCGGAACAACGTCTCCAACTTTCAGACTGTTATTGTGGGTAACTGCAATACCGCCTCTTGAGATATCAACAATTGATGAAATTTTGTCGGTTGCCTCAAGTTTTACCGGAATATTGCCGTCAACATAAAATCTCATATATTGACGTTTGTCAACAACATTGATGTCATCCGCAATTACCTTTTTCCAGGTACGTTTTGCATCATCCATAGTCACACCATGGTCATCGTCATCACCCGGCGGAACATCCGGCCCGTCATCATCATCGTCATCTCCCGGAGGTACATCCGGACCGTCATCGTCATCATCACCAGGATCAACCGGACCATCGTCGTCGTCATCGCCAGGATCAACCGGACCGTCATCGTCGTCGTCATCACCAGGATCGACCGGACCGTCATCGTCGTCGTCATCGCCGGGATCAACTGGGCCGTCATCGTCGTCGTCATCACCAGGATCGACAGGACCATCATCATCATCATCATCGTCATCATCACCAGGTTCAGGAACAATTAAGTGATCATCATCGTCGTCATCATCGCCGTACCAGGGTTCATCTTCTTGAACGCTTCCGCCTGTATAATAGTTACGTTCTTCTTCTTTACGTCCAATTGATGTTACGTCATCTTCACGAACTGCATTAACTCTGATTGTCGGATCATTGCCGCTCATATCGGTCATTGCGGTTCTGTCATCATATACCCAGTATGTTTTACCGTCTTCGTTTCTTTCTCTGCCCATATAGAAACGGTATCCGCCGGCATAAACATTATCACCGGTGAATACGATTTTGGCATTATCATCAACACGTCCGTTTTTAACAATGATATGGGAATCTGCCCAGTGGCTGTGAATTCCGTCAACAAGCCCCGCATCATCAACTCTTGTATTCGGGTTGATATCAAGAGCTTTTACAGTAACCGTATCCGGTGCAATATCTCCGTTCGGTCCGAAATAATCTTCCGGAGTAAACGGAACTGTTCCCAAATTGTCAATTACGAATTCAGCACCGCGGGTTACAAGGTTAAGCTCTTTGTCTGCAGTCACTTCTCTGATATAAGTGTTTCCTGAAAATTCAGCGTTGATTGAACCTTCTCTTGAAATCATTGTTCCGACATTTGTATCATATTTGTCATCCAGACCTTTTATGTTGATATCATCAATTGCCAGAACATCCATTCCATATTTTGCATTCGGAGTGTATTCGAGTTTGTCCAAGTCATATCCCGCATTATTAAACTGTCCTTCTGTCTGATTGAAGGTAAGTTTATTTTCGCTGTCTCCGATTTTTCCGCTTGCAATCAATGCTATACCTTTACCTTCAACGTTTGCTTTTGTAGGATCTGTTGAGGCATTAATAATTGAATAGCCTTTTTTGCTTTCATCAAAATCTGCGGTTGTTAAAATAACTTTTCCGTCCGCTTTAATATGGTCAATTTTCAGATCGGAATTTTTGCCTGCTATGTTAATATTCAAATCTTCTTTAGATTGATTTTGCTCGGTTGTTGCCGTAATTGCACCATCGACATTTACATTTATTGATCTTGTAAAGTCTCTGGATTTTGGACCTACGCCGATAAACATACCTTTATTACCGTCATCAAGTCCGATTGAACCGTCAACAACATCAACTTTTAAATTTCCGCCATTTGTTGTTTTAATAAGAGTTTTGTCAACTCCCGAATTTAAAAGGCTTCCGTTTTCGATATTGATATTAACATCATCACTTGAAGTTATATAATTGTCGTTTCTTGTTTCATCTCCGATTACAACATCAGAATCAACGTTTTGAACTGTCAAACCGTTTGTATTTATAAGACCTGCAACTTTAATACCTTCTTTACCGCTGTTTTCGATATATGTGCTTGAAGTATTATTTATGCGGCCTGATGAAGTTATATTGATGCCGTCGCGTCCTGAGTTGGTAATCTTCAAAGAATTTGCATTGTTTGTTACAAAGTTTTGATTAACTTTACCGTCGATAATAATTCCTTTTTCACCATTATTTGAAATATATGTATGATTAGAATTTTCGGAATTTATATTACCGGTTTCAGTTATATGGATACCTGATTTTGCATTATCATTTTGAATTGTTAATCCTGCATCAAGAACGCTGCCTTCTTTTGAACCGTTGTTTGTATTGACGGTTCCTGCAATATTCAAACCGCCGTCGCCTTTGTTTGTTATATAGGATTCTTTTGTAATATTTCCGTTAATTACGCCGGTTTTATTTATGTTTAAAGCGCCGCCGCCGGCATTTGTAATTTTGTAGCTGCTTCCGTTTGCATTAACGGTTCCGTCAATATCCATTGAAGCAAGGCTGTCGTTTGAAATATTGATTTGCGGATTATGTTTTTCAAAAACAGGGATATTATCGTCTTCATCGACTACGTTGTTTGTAATTTCACCGTTTTTATCTATGTGAAGTCCGCCGGCACCGGTATTTGCAATATTCATATTTCCGTTTTCGGAAATCACATCCCCGTCAATATACAATTTATTTCCTGAATTTGTAATATTTATATGATTATTATTAACGGATTTGTGGCTAATAAGAGCGCCGTTGTGAACATTCAAATCGCCGTTTGAGTTGGTAATATCCGCATCGCCCAAACTTTGCACTGTTCCTGAAATATTCATTCCGTCAGCGCCGCTGTTATCAATAACAAGCTGGCCTTCGCTGTCAATTAAAGCATCGTCATTAATGTTTAAACCTGTTCCTGAATTTTTCAGCGCAAGTAATTTATCATTGTTTTTAATTGTTCCGTTAACGTTCAACGAGCCGGCTTCATTGATAAATTGGGCATTGCCGTTTGTGTTGGTTACAACACCGTTAACGGTCATACCGCCTTCACCGGTATTTGAAACGTACATATCGCCGTTGTTGTTTGTAATTGTTGAATTTTCTTCAACCAAAATTCCGTCGGCGCCTGTGGTACATTTCAAGATTGCCGTTGGTATTTGTGATATCGGCGTCATAATTTACCTGAATACCGGAACCGGAATTATCAAACTTCAAATTACCTTCTTCGTTGTTAATAACACCGTTTACAATCAACGAGCCTGATGTATTTGTATAAGTTGAATTACCGTTTGTATTGGTAATTGTTCCGTTTATTGTTGTACCGTCTTCGCCGGTATTTGTAATTGACGTATTGCCGTTAATATTATTTACCGGTGCCCCGTCAATAACAATTCCGCCCGTTGCAGAGTTGTCAATTGTCAAATTGCCGTCGCGGTTTTCAATTGAACCTTTGATATCAACGCCTTTGGTTCCCTTGTTTTTAAGAGTTATATTGCCGTTCTGGTTATTAAATTTGGCATTTTGTGCAAGATAAATACCGTTTGCACTGTCTGCTGTTATATTTCCGTTTCTGTTAATTACATTTCCGCCGACTTCAATAGAGCCGTTTGTTGTTGTTAAATTAACATTTCCATGCGGATTTCTGATATCGCCGTTTGCAACAATACCTTCTGAACCTTTACTCAAAATATCAACATCGCCTTTTCCGAAGTTTTTAAGCGTAGAGCCTTCGGCAAGTTTTACACCGCCGTCGCCTGAGTATGCAGTAATTTTGATATTGCCGTTTTCACTTGCAAAAGCATTTCCTGCTTTTAAGTTGTCAGTATTAACAAGCTGATTGAATAAATTATTTGCGGCAGTGTTAGTTGTAAATACTTCATTGTTGTTTCCGACACCTGCCATAATAGAGTTGTTAACGTTTACGGAAGCCGCTCTGATATCAACATCGCCTCTTGCAATAACCTTTCCGTTAATCGTAACATTTCCGGTACCTTCTGAGTATAAATCCGTTAAATCTGTTCTTATACTCGGATCTTTAACGAAGTCTTCATATTTCTTTTGATCAGGAGTCAAAACAGTCAGAGAGCCTACATTTAAAACACCGGAGCCCCCGACAACCATACCTTTAGGTGATACAAAAAATACCTGACCGTTATTGAACTGTCCGTTTGCGTTGACAGCGTTTACAATACCGTTTATATCAATTCTGTTATCTACAAGGTTAACGAATTTGGAAACATCTTTTCCGTAATAATTAAAAATCAGGTTCGCAATATCGCCTTCATCAAGCGTAAAGTGCCCGTATGTTTTGAAACCGATATTTTTATCGCCCATCAAACCTTCCGGCGTAATATCGTATCTGTTATGACCGCCTCCGATATCCTCAGGTTTAACACCCGTAATCATACTGGCTGACGCTTGTGATGTTATTGATTGTTGAGCAACTAGACACAATGTGAGCGCAGAAAGTAAATACTTAATATTTCCAGCGTTTTTTTGAGTCATGGCTAAATTCCTTTCAATTTTTCCCTAATTCTTATATAAATCCGATTAACCTTTTGTGTTGTACTATTTTAACGGGCTGATTTTTATTTTTCTATTAATTGTTACCGTTTATTACGATAAATCAGGTTAAAAACATTTATTTATATAAATAAATAAAATATTCTGAAAAAATTTTATTGCTATTTTGTAACTTTTTATTAAGCAAATTATACAGGACGTTTAAGAATAGTTTTTGCAACACACCAGTACACCAAATAAAATACGGCAAGAATAATACACATCTGCAAGATTCCCGGAATATACAGCGTATTTTTCAATCCCAAATAAATTAATAAAGACGGAATAAATGCCAAAAACATTCTTAATAAAGTTCTGTTAGGCACATAACATGCCAGATTCGGAATTCTTATAACCGCACTCAAAAAGAAATATACAAAATTTGCACTTAATGTTGCAATACCTGCGCCTTCAAGTCCCATTTTCGGTATCAAAACAATATTGGCTGCAATTCCGACAATACCTGAAATCAGTTTCAAAATAAAATCAATATAAGTTTTGTTGGCAAGGTGATACTGAAGAGTTGTATAGTCTGAAAGCGCCATAAACAGACATCCGAATGCGAAATAAGGAACAAGTCTGTAGGCTTCCGAGAATTTTGTGTTTGCAAAGAGATTTACAAAATCCGGCGCGTAAACTGAAACAATTGTAATAACAGGAACTGCGACTACAAGAAAATATCCTGTAAATCTTGTTATAATCGGACGTACATCCTGTTTTTCCTCGAACATATTGAAGATTCGGGGAACCGCAGCAACCGTAATTATTGAAAAAATCGTCATAAACAGAGGCAGCGTCAAACCGTAAGCAACACCGACAAGACCTACTTCTTTAAATCCGCTTATACTGTTCATAATAAATTTGTTGCTTTGATTGATTACCCATGCGCTCAATGAAGTTGCCGCAATCGGAATTCCGTACTGAAACATGGGTATCAAAACTTTGCCCTGAAGATTTGGTTTTCTGAAGTATTTCAAAATTCCGCTCTGATATATAAGAAGAATATCAATAAGAGAAATTGAAATTCCCATACCGAGAAGAAGTGATAAAGCTCCCAGATGGAAAAACTTTACAATAAAAACAGATAATGCCATTGTTAAAATCTGATTTATTATTGTAGAAAACGTAAATGAAACCGATTTTAACTGTGCACGCAAAAGCTGGAACAGCAATGCTCTTATCGCAACAGGAATTATCAAGAACAAAATACAGAAAAAGTATTTTGGCTGAATATTAAAAAAGTCATAAAAATTGTGGCGGAATACAAAAGCAAAGACGAACATCGTACAAATATTAAAGACGAGAATCGTCACAAGCATTGACAGGTATTTGGGCAATTCATCCGCAAGCTGGAACGAACGGAAAAATCTTAAGCCTGAAAGTCCGACCCAGTCAGAAAAGATTATGCACAGAAATGAAAGAAATGCGATTGAAAGCGAATACAGTCCGTATTCTTCCGGCAGAAGAATATTTGTATAAACAGGAACAATCAGAGCATTTCCAAGCATTCCGCAGAGCTTTGACGGCGAATACTTCACAATATCTTTAAAAATCGCATTCAACTCTTCGTTATTGACAGGTTGATCTTCCGCAAACTTCATTCATAATCCCATATAAACTATAACTCTAACTAATTCTACAATAAAACACAGAATAAATCCATATATTTTTTATGTGTTTTTAAAACACGCAAGCACAGCCATTACCCGAACAGTTTTAAATGATTTTGCCGAACAAATCATATTCATCAGCCCGTTCAATCAAAACCTGTTCTATATCACCCGGCACAACAGGTGATTCACTGTTAGCGTAAACGAGTCCGTCAATTTCCGGAGCATCAGCGTATGAGCGCATGATAATAACCCCGTCATCCGTAAAACCTTCCACAATACAGGGAATTGTTTTTCCGATTTTGGACTGGTTAATTTCATAAGATATTTTCTGCTGGAGCGCCATGAGTTTTTTGAAACGTTCATGTTTAATCTTTTTGGGCACCTGTTCCTGCATATCGTACGAAGTTGTATTTTTTTCTCTTGAATATTCAAAAACACCCATTTTATCAAACCGCATTTTTTCAACAAATTTGTAAAGGTTTTCAAACTGTTCTTCCGTCTCGCCGGGATAGCCGACAATAAACGCTGTTCTGATTGCAACATCCGGAATCTTGTCGCGGAGTTTATTTATCAAAACTTCATAATCAAAAACAGGCCGTCTCATTGCTTCCAGAATTTTCGGATCAGAATGCTGAAGCGGCAAATCTATATACTTAACCACTTTATCGAGTTTTGCAATTGCATGGATAAGTTCATCATTCAATTGTGAAGGATATGCATACATTATCCGAATCCAGCCCAAACCTTCGATTTTATTCAATTCTTCAAGAAGTTTTGCAAGAGAAGTTTTGCCGTAAATATCAATACCGTAACTCGTTGTATCCTGTGCAATAAGGTCGATCTCAGTAACCCCCTTTTTGACAAGATTTTTCGCTTCTTCAATAATATTTTCAATCGGGCGGGAGTGATATGCTCCGCGAAGCTGCGGAATTATACAATAACCGCAGTGGTAATTACATCCGTCCGCGATTTTGATATATGAACTTGCACCCATGGTAATTTGCTGGCGTTCAATTTCTTCCGGATAAATATACTCGGGTTTTTCGGAAATTTTTTCAATATATTCATCTGTTTTGTCGCCTGCTATTTTTTCAACCGTTTCCACAATTTCACCAAAGTCTGAAGTACCGAGCATTGCACTGATTTCAGGAATTGCTTTTTTTAATTCCGCTTTATGCTTTTGCGGAAGACAGCCGGTTACAATGACTTTTTTCCCTTCGTTAATCAGTTCCAGAATAGATTGAACTGACTCTTTTTCCGCATCATGTATGAATGAACATGTATTTACGATTACAATCTGAGCATCCTGTTCATCAAGCGTGATTTCATGCCCCTTCTCTGTTAGAAGCCCCAGCATAAGTTCCGAGTCTACCAAATTTTTTGCACATCCGTGATTTACCAATGCAATCTTCATCCGACACCTCATTTTCAATTACAAAATCAGTCTATCATGAACAATATTTTTTGTAATCGGTACTGAGGAGTTTACCAAGGATAATCGTCTTTGATTTCCCAGCCGTCCATCATAATAAGTGCCGCGCAGAAAATACCGTCTTTATTGCAGCCTCGCAATCCCCCATTAAGCAGATAATATCTGTCGTATTTGTCTGTTTGTTCCTCGCCTGCAAGATTGCCCACACCATATGGCATTACTCCGCGCTCCGGCTGTATAGAAAACATAAATATATCACGTCCGTATTTATTAGGCTTTTTGAACCCGTTTAAATCTGTTATAATCGTCATAAAGTGAGTAGCCTGCTCCGCTCTGGTTGATGAATGATTAATTGCAAGAAGCGTACCGTCCGTTAAGATTATTTTGGAGGTAGTTGAAAAGGTGCCGTAACCGTCACAGTTTCCGCCTTGATTGCAGGTAGTATGATATTCATCAGGAAAATCGGTTTTATCATAATCTGTAATAATTTTATAATAGGGCTTGATATATCTGTCTGAAAAGTCAGAACCTGAAAGTGTAAAATCCCAGTATTCAAATGCTTCATAATCAACTTCAGCTCGTTGAAGCGCCTGCTGCATAAGGGAGTAAACTTTTTTAAGCTGCATGGCCGTTTGTTTCTTCTGGTAATTTCCTATTAATGACGGCAGGGTCATTGCGGCAACTATTCCGATTATGCCGAGCGTTATTAAA
>CALVAS010000013.1 GCA_944325585.1 Candidatus Gastranaerophilales bacterium | reverse complement strand
GTACAGTCCAGAAAAAGTCCAGTTTTCCAGTTTGATTTTTTGGGAACACTTAATTTTTCCGACCCGAAAACGCCCACACAAAGCCTGCTTTACCAAAATAATCTATCTAGCCGTACAAATCAACCTGGACAAAAAACTACATTCATCCAATGCAAACATGACAATAACCAACATAATCGGAATCATCGTAATCCAGGGATTTACCTTAAATTTCCAATTTGCCGCAGTCATATTTGTTGCCATAATACCTCCAAAATCTACATGTAGAAATTTCTACATGTAGATTTAATCACAAGGTTTTTAAAATTGCAACATTTTATTCAAACCTGATATTAAATTTTTTTATGGCATCTTCACGAATAAACCTGAGTTCTTTTATTATTGCATTAATTTTCGCCTCTATTTCAGGGTTTATAGAATCGACAAATTGTTGAATAATAGAACTCATTTCTTCATACAAAGCTTTTCCTTTTGAGGTTATTTCTATTTTTACAACGACTTTTGAACCTTTTTTTACAGGCAGTCTTGAAATTAAATTTTTATCTTCTAAAGATTTCAAAAATTTTCCGGTATGACCTCTCCCTTTTAAAGTTATTTTTGCTAATTGCATTTGAATTATTTCAGGATTTATTGAAAGACAATCCAATATAATAAATTCTTCTAGTGTAATAGGGAAATTATTTTTTTTGAAAAATGAAACCATTACCTCATGCAATACTCTGGAGGTCAAATCTAATTCATAAGGCAATGTTTTTGTATAATTCACAATTTTCCCTTTCAATAAATTTGATAATGTAAAGTAAATTAAGCACTAACTTTTTCTGCAATTTCTTCAAAAACAAATTTTTCCTGTTTTTTATCATAAGAAATAGCGTATTTTTTCTTTGCTTCAACATTTACTTCAATTTTTTGAGGATCATAAGTCGTCCTAACCCATTTATGTAGTATTCCCGGTCTTTGGGTTTCATATTGCAATTCCAACACATTTGTACCCGGCATTAAGTAATGACCTCTTTGACCAAAACCGGTCATTATTTGTTCTTTTGCCTCTCCGTTAATTGATAAACAAGTCAATGTGTTTATAAAACCTAAAGGATGCCAAGGACGATCTTTGATTACCACTATTGAAGCATCCGGATTTTCACTTTCAAACTTTTTCTTTGACATTGAATGAATATAAACCCCAACACCTTGATAGATTAAACTTAAAATAATAATTCCGCCAACAATTAAAATATACTGTGACATTTATTTCCTCCTTACTTTTTAACCGTTACTACTTTTATTGGTGGTTCATTTGTATTTTTAGCACCTAACTTATTAAGCATTTCCTCATAATCTTCACCGCTAAAGTTAGTTGCATCTATATAATCTTCTTTTCCTGTTTCCTTACTTACATAATAAATATCCTGATCATCCGCATTTTTGGTATTTGTATTTTTTGAATATTCTGACCAATAATATTGATCTACAGGAAATTCTTTAACCTTTTTACCAAACCTTTTAATAAGCAATTGATTATCATCTGTAAAAACAATAGAAATATTATCAGTATAATATATTTTATAAAGCATCCAAGCAATAGCAGCAAAAGCTGCAACTATAGATATTAAAACACTATGCGTAAATCTTCCCAAAAGATTATACAAAAAAACTCCTGCACATACACCACAAACAGTCCAAAATAGTTTCGTTGTAATTTTTCCTTTATATTCTTTCATAAATCACCTCAAAAACATTTAATTCCAATACTTTTGTTTTACAACTTTATTAAGCCACAATCAAATAAAGCATACAACAAAAATCGCTTGTGTAAATATACAAAAAACAGTTTAAAATTATTTAAGTTACAATTATAATTCCTGTTACAATATGTTAAAACTAAAACTTTATAATACAAACATTTATATTCAGTAATATTATAATAGTGTTGTTAAGAATGTGTATTTAGCAAATATCAATAATTAATATGAAAATAGCTCATAATAACAAAGTCAATTTTAACGGAGCCTATATAATTAAGGGTTCAGCAAAATCGGTAAGCCGATTTGAAAACGAATTAAACAGAATAACGTCAAGAAAAAAGAATTCTGACGTTTCAACAATGCCTTTAACTGATTATTACCATGAAAATCAGCCTTATATGGAAATTTTAGTATGCACAGCAAGCCATGCGGATAATCTTAGAACTTATCTGTTAAAGCAAACAAAACAGCAGGAGAAAAAAATCAAAAAGTTTGTAACAGACTTTTACAGCTGGGATATTGAAAAACAAAAAAAATGGTCATCTAATCTGCAAAAAGCTATAGCCTTGGCTGGTGAAAACGACAAAAACATAACCGCTCCCGGTGAAACAGCCTTGCAAAACGGGAATCCTGACAGTTTTCTGGAGTGGTACAATTTAACCATAAAAAAAGCAAACTCTCTATATAAAAAAATAAGCGGACTTGGTAAATTAGCGTTTCCTGCCCAAATAAGACGTCTTGATGCTGATAAAACTTTTATTTCTTTAATTGACGATAATTTTAATATTAAAGAAGGTTTTATCAGAAATAAGCCAAACAAAATAGACATAGAAATTGTCGATAATAAAGAATACAGATATAAAAACAACAAATTCCATGAAATTATAACTTATAAAACCGATTCTAGGGAAGAAAATGTTATAGAAACCTCAGAAAAATTTTATTACGACCAAAACGGAAATCTGAAAAAAATAATAAAAAGAGATTCTTTCTAAAAAAATGACTAACAATAAAAATAAATAAAAGTTATTTTATTTATGCTATTATTAAAATGCAATGAGCAATAGAAGAATTTATGTTATATGTTAAAGTTTAAGGGAAGCTGGAGAAACTATCAAAAAAGAATATTAGATGCTTTGAATTTTCATCTGGCAGACAAAAAGCTTCACGTTATAGCAGCTCCCGGAGCAGGAAAGACAACGCTCGGAATTGAAGTAATTTCGCGCATAAACAAACCAACACTTATATTATGCCCGACAAACACTATTAAAAACCAGTGGTATGATAGGATTTGCGACTCATTTTTAGAACCTGAAGAATACAGTATTGTCTCAACCCGCATCAATGAGCCGAAATTTATAACAATTACGACTTATCAGGCACTTCTTGCAGCATTTTGCGGTACCCCGGAGGATGAGGAAGATTCTCAGGGAAATGACGATATTAAGGAGGAAGATGAGGAAGATACTGAAAGTAATTCTATTATAACCTCCAAAAGATTTAAGCCGGAAAAAGCGGACGATATTATAAAAATTTTAAACAACACAAAAATTTCATTGCTTTGCTTTGATGAAGCACACCACTTGCGAAAAGAATGGTGGAAGGCATTAACCTACCTTGTTGAGAACCTCAACCCAAAACAGACAATAGCTTTGACGGCAACCCCTCCTTATGATGTAAATTACGGAGAATGGCAGCGTTATGAAGAACTTTGCGGAGAAATTGACGAAGTTATATCTATTCCGGAATTGGTAAAAAACGGCGATCTTTGCCCGCATCAGGATTTTATTCATTTTTCACTTCTGCGAAAAAACGAAAAAGAATTTGTCAAAAAATATGACTCTAATGTCGAAACATTTATTGAAATGATGTTTGAAGACAACGAGCTTTTAAACTACTTACATAACATGCCTTTTTTAAACCCCACAGATAAGGATATTGAAAAAATCTTTGATAACCCCGATTTCTATATTTCTATCGTTTCATTTTTGCATGCCACAGGAAGAAAAATTTCAAAAGAATTTTTAAAACTGTTTGACGCTAAAGAATTTGAACTTCCGAAGTTTAATTATAA
The DNA here is from genome assembly GCA_944325585.1 of Candidatus Gastranaerophilales bacterium. GTDB lineage: Bacteria > Cyanobacteriota > Vampirovibrionia > Gastranaerophilales > Gastranaerophilaceae > Scatenecus. The sequence goes on along the minus strand of CALVAS010000013.1, from coordinate 30,258 downwards.
ATACGCAAAAATTTTTCTTAACGGCTTTCTATACCAAAATACCGAGGATTTTAAAGGGTTAGAAGAAAAAATTATCAAATACACAAATACAGCTAAACGATTAGGGCTTATTCAAAACAAACGTATTGTTCTTGCGGACAGCAGAAAAATACAAAAGCAAATTTCAGGTTCTCTCGGGAAACTCGATTCTATCATTCAAATTGTGGAATTAGAGAAAAACAGTCTTGGAAATTCTTTGCGTATGGTTATTTTAGCTGATTACATAAAAGCAAATGACACAGACAATCTGAATCTTGGAGTTGTCCCTATCTGGCGCACAGTTAAAAATAAATTTAATACACTCAAAATCGGTGTCCTTTGCGGCTCACTTATTATCCTGCCAATATCAGCTAAAGAATCTTTTTACAAATTACTTGAAGAAAATAATATTGCCCCTGATTGTGTTTCTATAACCCCGCATAACGAAGATAATAATTTTATAAAAATTATTCCGAAAGAATCCGTAAAACACTGCATTGTATCTATTATTACGGAACTGTTTAACCGAGGAGCAATAAACATACTTACAGGCACACAAGCATTGTTAGGCGAAGGGTGGGACGCGCCGTGTATAAATTCATTAATCCTTTCAAGTACGGTAAGTTCATATATGCTCTCAAATCAAATGCGCGGCAGAGCTATTAGAATTGATAAAAATAATCCTGACAAAATTTCAAATATATGGCATTTAGCTTCAGTCAAACTTCCACAAAAAGAAGATTTTATAAATAATAAGATATTCCAAAGCTGCACGGATTCCAATATCTTTGACGAACTAAACTCAGGACTTTACGACATACAACAACTTCAGAGACGATTTGAAGGTTTTGAAGCCCCCTCGTACTTTGGTAATCACGAAATAGTAAACGGACTGTCAAGAGTATTTGCAAATAACAACTATATGCTGATGAATTTATACGGAGAGCAACTTTTTATTGATTTAAACAAGAACACAATGGCGCTTGCTAAAAACCGCCAGCAAACAAAAAGTTGGTGGCAAAATGGGCTGAGTTTAGGGTACAACAAAGGCGAGATGCGTATGCAAACAGGTATTGACGCTCCTAAACTTACCGCAAAAACTCTCTGTTTTAAAGGTTACGAACAAATATTCTACAGCATTATATTCCAATTTGTGTTGATACTGTTTACAATACTCAATGAATGCCCTTTAAAAACAGTATTTGACCTTTGGCTTATCGCATTTGTTATAAGTTTTTTGTATCTTTTAATAAAATATCTTCGAACAGGAACGATTGAGCAAGTAATGAAACAAATTGCGATAGTTCACCTTGAAACGCTTAGCTGCCTTGATTGTATTAAAACCTCCGCTAAAAATGCAGGAATTACCACCAACAAAGCAATCGACAGTATCTTTGTAAGCTGTAAAAATCTTCCGGCAGATGAAAATAATCTTCTAATAAGTGCCATGAAGGAATTTTTAGATCCTATAGAAAATCCTCGTTATATTTTGGTACGGCAAAACAAAATTGCCAATTTTATAACACAGACAGACTATTTTGCAATTCCATCAATAATCTCATCCCATAAAGACAATGTCGAACTCTTTAAACAGTTCTGGAATAAATACATAGGCCCATGCAAAATCGTTTACACCCGAAATATTGAAGGACGTAAATTACTCTTAAAAGCCCGTAAAATAGCTTTTTCTGCATCTAAAAGGGAGTCTTCAAAAAAAATCTCCCGCTGGGGGTAGATTTAATTTTTTTGATATGTTATAAAAAACAGTTTTCTGCGAACTCTAAATATTATTTATACAAATATATACAATTAGCAGTATAAAAACTGTACAAAAAATGCCAGTATATCATAGGCTTCATTTTTGATGCCGTATATTTAATTAAAGGATAGTCAATTGCTTCAAAACTTGCGATTTTATACATTGGAACATTGATGCTTTCTAGAAAATCAACTGCAGTGTAATCAAATGGAGTTGAAAAGAAATCAATGTCAATATCATCAGCATATTTTTTTAATTCAGCCTGCCATTGCCAAGGGGTATAGGCTTTTTGATAAAGACTGTATAAATTTTCCCCATTCCATAAACTATCTTTATCTTTTACTTGAAATTCTTCATTATTACAATCTATTGTAATGGTATCAGCAGTGTATGTTTGGACTTTAACCGCATCCGCGCCTATTTCTTTTGCAGATTTTATTATTTTTTTTTGCTAATTCGATATCACCACAATGATTTGCAGACATTTCAGCTATAATATAAGTATTAGACATATTTAATCCTTATTGTAAAAAACCATTTTTTTGTATTTTGTATTTTTAGTTATTACAGACGAACACTCTTTGTATCCCGCCTTAATAAAGGCTTTAATTGAAGCAATATTATCTTCTTGAATTATTGCAACAATTTCTTTAATGTTTGTTTTTTTAGAAGCTTCTTTTATTATTCTACTAGCCAAACCCTTATTTCTGTAGTTCTTGATAATGCTAATTGAAATTTCCCATTGTTCTTTTAAATCAAAACGAACTTGTGCTATAAATTCTTTATTTTTATTTTCAACAATATAAAAAGGATTGCTGCTATTAATTCTTTCACAAAACCATGCTTTATGATTTTCCCACAAAATTGGTTCTTTATTAATCGAATTTATACGAACACAAGAATCATTGGATAAATCGAAGACATTTTTCATATCGTCAATATTAGTTAATATTATATCTTCATGCATTTTGAATCCTTTATAAAATCATCTAAGTTTTCTTTTGAATTTTTTACTGTTTCCAATGTAATTATTGCGTTTTGCGGTAAGATTTTTTTGATTTTTTCTAAATCCAGTTCACCTTCGCCCAAATGCAAATGCGAATCATAAGGCGAAGTTATATCCATATTATCAGTCAAATGAAACATTTGAGGATTTAAGGATAAAAATTCTTTACAATAAGAATAAATTTCCTTGCCTTGAGAATTAGCTGAACATATTGCATGTCCAAAATCCAAACAAAATCCGCAATTTGCAATTGTTTTAATATACTTGATTTCTTCTATATTGTATCCTCTACAAAATTTTCCACCCATTTTATTAGGTAGTGCAATCATAGGTTTATTTTCAATTAAGGCACTTGGTTCGCAAAAAGAAGCAAGTTGAGTTGCAGTTTCTTCAACATTACCGTCAATTCCACCATGGATAACTATATATTTTGCATTCAAGATATCTGCATATTTTTGAACTTCATCAAAAATTTTTCTGTTGCTACCCTTTTTTTCTTTTTTAGCCAAATTAAAACCATGCGCAAAATGAGGACAATGAATAATAAAAGGAATTTCAATTTTCTTCCATTTCTCTATTTTATCTAAACTATTTGGCACAACATACAATTCAATATAATCAAACCAGCCCTCATTATAAAGCCTTTTTGCTTCTTCATAATAACAATCTGTATTTATTGACCAAAGTTTCAAACCTAATTTATATACCATATTTTACCTTATATTTTAATTCAGCCATTTTCCAATCTTCAAGAGTATCAATATCCTGACATTCTTTTTCATCCATTTCAAAATATGCAATATTATTTGAATTTATTTTATTATTTTTGTAAAAATAAAACATTCCAACATCATGATACATTGGCTCTAAATCTTGAGAACGAGTTGTTGCATGTTCAGGTTCTCGATACTTCAATTGATTCTTTGTTATTATTTAAAGGGACTAATGCTGTTGTTTTATTCTCGGCATTTCTAAGTTTTTGCTGAATTTCAGGTTCAAGGCTTGAGAATAAAATTTCATATGATGTGCCACCATTGACTTTAACTTCTTTTGCAATATATTTACTTTCCGTTTTGTTTATTTCCAAACGAAGTGAGCGTGTGCTGCTTAAACCTTTTACCTTTGCTATTTCTTTTATATTAATATATCTATCTTCCATGTCAGAAACACATTAACTCTAATTGCAAAAAATTAGAACACCACTTCCGACCATTGTGTCTTTTTCGTATCAATATTTTTTTATATGTTTAATTTTATATTTTGTTTTGCCCGAAATAATCATACCATTTGAACTAGTACAAAAATAGGTTAAAAGTCTTGTCTTGAAATTATTTGCCCAAAATAATCACACCATCTGCCCTGACCAGCAAAAGAGTAATTTGACCGGTTGCTGGGTCAAATGGTCTGCTTGCTTCCTACCCCTCAAACCCACGTCAAATGCCGATTGCCCAAAATAATCACACCAGTTGAGCTACTCACGCTACTCAAATAAATACATGTAATTTAGTGTTGTTGGGCAAGTATGCCCAAGCAACAGTTTATTATTGGGAAAACAAACTGGACATAAAAATACACTGGCGAAATAAGATTGCTCACGAAGACTGACTGTGGGGAATAAGGTGTTAAACGTTGCATGAATTACCGCCGAATTATAATCAAAAAATATGCCGCAACTCGGAATTGAACCAAGGACACAGGGATTTTCAGTCCCTTGCTCTACCAACTGAGCTATTGCGGCATATTTTATTAAATTTTCACTACCTTCTATACTTTGAGGAATTTATTGCGGTATTTCCGCCACATATTCTATTCTACCCGCTGAAAAGTATAAGTCAAGAACTTTTTCTTACAAATCAACTAAAAAATAATAAGGATTAGAAGCGTATTCATCAAGACTACTTATTAACTTTGAATATTCACCTTGAAAAAAGAGCCGCACTTGGCAAAGATTTCAACAGAGTAACAGCAAAGCGCGCTATGGAAAGAAAGCCTGAACTTCGCGAAATTAGAAACAATGCCTATAAGGAATTTTTTAACAAACGCAAAAATCTCTTTTTCATTCCCGTCAGGAAACAAAAAAGAGATGCTGCAAATTTATGCTGATGAAAAAGTTCTTCTGCATCTTTAAGGACTTGAAGAGCGCCCTTTTTAATTTTGAGGCGCAAAATATAACGTAACGTTACGCCCTTCCAGCATCGGCTTCTTTTCAACAACAAGCGGCTCTTCTTTCAAATCCTCAATGAATCTGTTTGCGAGATCGAATGCCAGATTTGAATGCTGCATTTCGCGCCCGCGCATCATAATCACAACTTTAACCTTGTTGCCCTGTGCAATAAATTTTTGGATACTCTTTATTCTCACCTGATAATCGTGAGTGTCAATTTTATATCTTATTTTAACTTCTTTAATTTCAACGGTATGCTGTTTTTTCTTAGCTTCTTTAGCCTTTTTTTCCTGTTCGTATTTATATTTTCCGTAATTTAAAATTTTTGCAACCGGAGGAACCTGATTGGGGCTGATAAGCACTAAATCTAAATCCGCATCATAAGCCATCTTTAACGCTTTAGATGTTTCAACTACTCCGTGATTTACTCCGCTTTCATCTATTAATCTTACTTCGCGAGCTCTTATTCTCTCGTTCATAATTGTTTGATCTTTGTCCCTGTTTCTGCTGTCGTTAGCTATTGTTGTGTCTCCTTATATTTTTACTGTATCTACAAGCTAATAATAGCACAATTATGGATTTTTTGCACGTTTGAACGCTAAAAAAAATATATTACGAATTGTAAAAATAATTTGAAACTTTGAAATTTATTGTTATAACTGTATTTCAGGCATAATATTTCTTAAAACTAAGGAACAAATCGTTAAAGGTTTACAAAGGATATGCCGATAGATATATTGTTAAGATTTCTAGCAATTATAGGAGTATTGATTATGAGAAGAAAGTCAAAAGCAAGCATGATGGAACTAAAAGAAAACATGACACTTGCACCGGTTGAGGGGGTAAAAATTGATGAATCCTTAACTTTTTCAATGGAAATACCGTTACAGATTTTATTTGATCAGTTTACTACATTTATTTCCAAAACAGATTTTAAAGACATTGCATGATATAAAAAAGCCTCTTTTAAAGAGGCTTTTTTATTGAAAGTTACAAAATATTAAATTGTATTGCCGGATAGATACAAGCAGGTGTACATATCTTTATTCTTGTATTAAAATTTTGACATAAGATGAGGGTATGTGATGAAAAAAACTGCAATTTTATTTTTGAGTATTTTAGCAATTAACCTTCCTGTTTATGCCGGTTTTAAGGAGCACTACGATCTTGCACAGCAATATTTATCAAATTATCAATATTCGAGTGCAATTACGGAATTTAAAAATGCTTTAAAAATAAATTATCTTGACAACTCTGCAAGAATAGGTCTTGTAAACTCCTATCTTGCCAGAGGCACATATCATGCAAACACGGAAAAAGATTATGATAAAGCCGCAGATGACTATAGAAGCGCATTATTTTATCTTGCAATGTACCCGAATGCGGACAGCGTAAAGAATTCATCACACGCAATTACACAGGTAAACAGCAACCTTGACAAATGTATTGAATTAACAAAATTTGACACCTCACCGAAATCCAGATTTGAAAAAGCAAAACAATTAAGAGCAGGCGGTGAATTTGCAGCCGCTGCATACGAATTCAGCCAATCACTTGCCGATAAATCATATATAAAAGAAAGTTTCAAACAAATCGGCGACATTATGAAACTTTTTGGAAATGATCCCAAAAGTGCTGAATATTACAGAAAAGCCGTTGCAGTTGCACCTGATGACATTTCTCTTCGATTGTCATACGCCAAGGTTCTTGACAATCTTGGCAGCGAAAATCTCGCGGTTGAAGAGTACAACTATATTTTAACCAAGAGCACTGATAACAAAGAAGTGCTGTATGCCCTGGAAAGAATTTACAAGAAAAAACTGGACGCAAATCCGAATGATGCCGATACAATTGCAAATCTCGGCGCAATTTTACAAAAACAGGGCAAGTTTGAAGATGCGCTTTCCTATTATCAGAAAGCCGAATCAATTGATCCTTCAAACGTAAATACCCGCCTTAATGTCGGAACTCTTTATCAGCAAAAGGGCGACTATAAAACAGCAATTGTAGCTTATGACAGCATATTAATACTTTATCCGGACAATGTTCAGGCAAACTTATACAAAGCCCAGTCACTTGCTGCACTCGGAGATACAAAGGCCGCACAAACATTCTTTAAAAAAGTTTTGAGTATTGAACCGGACAACGAAATAGCGCAAAACGAACTTTTTGATGCTGCGCGCAAAACAATGACAACAAAACAGTTTGTGGATTATGTTAAAAAGAACGCAAACGGCACGGATGTAAGCGATATGCTTTACAATTACGCACTTGATCTTCACAAACAAAATAAACTTGAAGATGCTATTTCTGTTTATTCTGAAATAACAAAGAATTCAAACAACCCTGAAATATTTGTAAACCTTGCAATAGCGCAGGGGCAGATGAAAAATTATGATGATGCCTTAAATACTCTTAACCTTGCAAAAACAAAATTCCCGAACAATGCACAGGTAGATGATGCTATAAAAAATATTAAAAACGAAACTATCGCGCTGACATTTGATAAAGCTGCAGAATATTTCAACAACAAAGACTATCAGAATGCAATTAATGAATATTTAAAAGTACAGCCTCCGACATCAGATTCAATGCTCGGGGTTGCATCAGCATACCAGAACCTTGGAGATACCGGAAAAGCAATTGAATACTATCAAAAGGCTTTTCAGCTTAAGCCAAACGACTCTGATATTGCCTATTATATAGGTGTTTTATACGCTGAAGAAGAAAACTACGGTGCTGCAGAGGAATTTTTAAAAAAATCGGTTGCATTAAATAAAAACAACCAGAAAGCTGCGGATTATTTGAGTTCAATCGTTCAACAACAGAACTCGGACAGTCTTAATCTGGCAATTTCACTTTACGAAAGCGAAAAATATGACGAAAGTCTTGCACTGTTAAATAAACTTCTTGCAGCTGATACCCAAAATGCCTATGCCTACTACTATAGAGGCATGATTTATGATGCAAAAAACAATCAGGCCGAAGCCGTCAACAACTACAAAAATGTACTTAAATACAATAACAGTGACGAATTAAATATAGTAAATTACCTTATTGCCGCGGATTTAGACACAATGGAGAAGTATAAAGAAGCCTATCCTTATTACAAAAAATACGCAGAATCAAACGCCCCTGATGATGAATACAAAAAATATGCGGCAGCACGTCTGGAAGAATTGAAACAATATGCACAATAGTGTAAACAACTTAATAAAAAGCCGTGTTTCACTTGCCCCGATGGCAGGTATCACAGATTATGTCTTAAGAAGTCTGGTTAGAAGATATTCACCTGATGTACTTTTAACAACAGAAATGATAAGTTCGGAATATCTTGCTCAAACTTTAAACGGCCGTTCCGGTACGGAAATTTTTAAACGTGACGAAAACCACAGCCCGATTTCGTACCAAATAAGCGGTCACAAACCTGAAATGATGGAAAAAGCTGCTGAATTTTTAACAAATTACGCAGATATGATTGACATAAATATGGGATGCCCTGTCAACAAAGTAGTAAAAGGTCAGGACGGATGCGCATTGATGCGGAACCCTGAGCTTGCCGCAGAACTTGTCAAGGCCGTAAAATCGGGAACAAATAAACCTGTCAGTGTAAAATTCAGACTCGGCTACACTTTTGATGAGATGAATTTTGTTGAATTCGGTATAAAAATGCAAGAAGCAGGAGCGGATTTTATAACAATCCATGCCAGAACCCGCTCTCAATTGTATTCTGGCAGTGCCGACTGGACAAAAATAAGTGAACTTAAAAGTGCTGTAGATATTCCTGTTTTTGCAAACGGGGACGTAACAAGTATTGAAGATGCCGAAAAATGTTTGGAACAATCCAAAGCCGACGGTATTGCAATAGGACGCGGAACACTTGGAGATCCCACACTTACGGGCAGAGTTTCACACTTTATTAAAACCGGAGAAAGACTTGCTCCGCCGGATATTGAAGAGCGTGCGCAGATGCTCAAAAGACATCTTGATGATGAAATAAATCTAAGAGGCGAAAATGTCGGAATCAAATTTATGCGGAAATTTTACCCTTATTATTTTGCCGGCTTTAAAAATGCAAAAGTTCTCCGCTCAAAACTCGTTTTAGAAGAAGATTACAATAAAATTATAAAATACCTTGATGAATTAAGATTTGTAAACGTCAAATAATTTTTTGGCAAATTAAAAAGTTTACCCGCATTATTGAGAATAGCAAAGGAGAAATTACTATGGGAATTGAAAAACTTATTTCAAAATCTGTTACGTTCAACTCACCGAGAAATACCGGCTCTCGAATGATAAATACCAAATATTATACAAACAGTCTACTTAACCCGAGAATCGAAACTCACTTGATTCTGAATAAAAATTCAAACAAGATTGAATTTTCAAGCAAAAAATTCGACAACGGCGACAAATTTGAACTTTACAAACTTCCGGATGAAGTGATTAAAATTGTGAAAAACAAATTCGGCGAAATCAAAGCATTCAAAAGCTCAATTTCACAGCACAACGAAAATCCTATGAAAACTTCCGAAAATGCAAAAAGCATAATAGCTTCTCAAACGCGCAACTTTTTAGGTTAGTCTACATTCTTTCAGGCGCTGTAACCGCAAGAATATCAAGAGCATTCTTTAAAACTTGCTTAACTGAAAGAACAAGCGCCAGACGAGACTTCATAAGCGCTTTATCCTCCGAAATTACACGATTGGCATTGTAGAATGAATGAAATTCCGATGCCAATTCTTGTACATACCTGCAAATCGTGTAAACCTGACGGGTTTCGGCAGACATCTTAATCATAGACTTAAATTCCTCAAGTTTCAGAATAAGTTTGCGTGCCGTATCAATTGTCGGCAATAAATCTTCTTTTTTATAATTATTTTTCAATTCTTCAAACTCTACCGCCGTCAATGGTGCAGGAAGTGTTTTTCCTGTTTGTGTGTCAAATTTTTCCTCAACAGCGTTACGCAAAATTGAACAAGCTCTTGCATGTGCATATTGAACATAAAATACAGGGTTTTCATCACTGTTAGTTTTTGCAAGTTCAATATCAAAATCAAGTGTTGTATCAATATTTCTCATTGACATCCAGAAACGTGTTGCATCAACGCCGACTTCCTCAATCAAATCGTCAAGCGTAACCATATTTTTACGTTTGCCCATACGAACTTCATTTCCGTTAATAACAAGATTAACAAGCTGTCCCAGAAGGATTTCGAGTTTGTCCGGATTATATCCTAAAGCCTCAATTGAAGCCTTTACACGCGCAACATATCCGTGGTGGTCTGCCCCCCAGATATTAATCATTCTGTCAAATCCGCGCTCAAGTTTGTCAATATGATACGCAATATCCGCTGTCAGATACGTATTTGACCCGTCAGCTTTTTTAATAACTCTGTCCTGATCATCTCCGTAATCTGAAGAACGGAACCAATCAGCGCCGTCTTTAGTGTAAATTTTTCCGCTTTTCTTTAATTTATTTACGCACTCATCAACTTTTCCTGACTGATGGAGAGTCAATTCTGAGTAAAAATTGTCAAAATAAACACGGAAATGTTTCAAAAGTTCTTTTTGAAGATTTTCCATCTCATTTTTTGCAAAATCACTCAATTCTTTAACATCCCCGGGAAGTCCTGAGTGGGTTTTCAGATATTTTTCAGCAACAGGAATCAGATAATCGCCCGGATAATAATTTTTCCGCTCAATTTCGTCAGACGGGAAATCAATATCTTCGCCAAGCTGCTGTCTGATTCTTATAGCAAGTGAGTTGCCGAGTTTTTGAATCTGGCTTCCTGCATCATTTATGTAAAATTCCTGATAAACATCATGTCCGTAAAATTTCAAAAGATTTGCAAGAACCGAACCCATTGCAGCCCATCTTCCGTGTCCGATATGGAACGGCCCTGTCGGATTTGCGGAAACATATTCAAGAATAATTTTTTCTTTATTATTATTTTCAGGACGGCCGAAACTTTCACGTTTTTTGAAGATTTCATCAATTGAATCGGTTAAAAGATTTTTTCCGGCTTTAAAATTTATAAATCCGCCGATTACCGAATATTCGTTATCATCTTTGTCGATTTCTTCAACAATTGCGTTTGCAATCATGGGAGGAGCAATTTTAGCCGAACGCGCAAGAGAGGAAACATTAACCGCAAAATCGCCGAAGTCGGGATTTTTAGGTTTCTCAACAATCAGCGTACCTTTTTGGTATTCACTCATTTGCCCGAGTTTACCGGCTTCAACGGCTCGCAAAACAGCATTCTCTATATTATCCAGAAAATAATCTTTTATCATCTTTTTCTCCTGTAAAAAATATCCTATGGAAAAATTATACAATAAAAAAATTTTACCCGACAATTTACTCAACAAAATTTATATTCGTACTATAATAATGTTATGATGAATGTTTCAAACGTAATCGAAAGATTAAGAGAAATCATGGAAGATGAAACCACAGATCAGTTAAAAGAAGAACTGGCAGGTTTTCACAGCGCTGATCTGGCGGATATTTTTCAGGAATTGAAACCGGAAGAAAGACTTACCTGCTTCAAACTTCTTGATATTGAAAAAGCGGCAGAACTTATGGAATATATTTCTCCGCAAATGCAGGTTGAACTTCTGGGAGACATTGATCAGGAAATCGCATCTAAAATTTTGACCAGATTACCGCATGACGCGGCAGCAGACGTTCTCGGCGATATGGAAGAGGATGAAACCGAAACATATCTTGACAAACTTCCTCACAAATTTTCTGAAGAAGTCCGAGAACTGTTGACATATAATGAAGATACCGCAGGCGGTATCATGAACCCTGTTGTACTGACCGTTAATTCTGATATGAGCGTTCAGGATGTTTTGAATTATATAAGAATTAAAGCAGAACGCGACAATTTGGAACTTTATTATATCTATGTTGTGGATAAGCAAAATCACCTTTTAGGCGTTGTTTCTCTCAGAAAACTTTTGACATCCCCTGTTAATAAAAAAGTCGAAGACATAATGATTTCGGATATCGTAAAACTTCATGTTGATGATTACAGCGATTATATTACCGATGAATTTATGAAATACCAGTATAACGCACTTCCGGTTGTTGACCTTTATAACAGACTGAAAGGAATGATAACCTGGGATGACGTTCATGACTTGTTTGAAGAAGAAACCACGGAAGAAATTTACCAGTCTTCAGGTATTTCAACCGAAGTTGTTGATGAAGACGAAATTTTAACAGGCAACATTTTAAACGCAATCAGAGCTCGCACACCATGGCTTTTTATCACGCTTCTCGGTGAATTCATTGCAGTAAATGTTGCTCATCATTTTGATCACACAATTGCAGCGCTCCCGATTGTTGCGATATTTATGCCGCTACTTGCAGGACTGGGTGGAAACATCGGAACACAAAGTATCACGCTTATGGTTCGCGGGCTTTCAACCGGACAGGTAACTTTAAGTTCAGCATTCCACCATATATTAAGAGAAATGTTAATAGGTCTTGTGATAGGAAGTATTTTCGGAATGCTTGTAACAATGGTAACCTGGGGCTGGCAGCACAATATTGAACTGGGAATCGTCGTGGGAATTGCAATGACGATTAATATGACGATGGCAACCATTATCGGAACGTTTACTCCGTTTGCGCTAAAATCTATAAATGTCGATCCGGCAGTTGCTTCAGGTCCTGTTATCGCAACAACAATTGATGTTGTAGGACTTGTTGTTTATTTTACGCTGGTTTCGGTATTTTTGCTAAAAGTTCTTTAATAAAATCATTACATTATTGTATATGCAAATGATAAATATATTATATGATATTAAATATAACGTGAAACACAAGGATATATTATGAAAACAGATACACCAAAAGGACCAAGAAGAAGCCAGCAGCAAAATCAGGATGAAAATTATATACGTCAGGCAAAATTGAGAAAAAGAGAGAGTTCAAAATTTTTGCGGACAGTCATGATTTTGACAATATTAATTATCGGCGGAGCGTTAAGTTTCTTTATTCTTGCAGACAATCAAGAATTTCTGGAAGAAAAACTCGGCAAAGATAATTTTATCACGCAGTTGTTTGTAAAACTATCAAAAGACAACGACACAAAACATAAAGCCGATTTTTCATTTCCTTTTGGAGCCAAAAGACGAAATATTCTTCTCTTAGGTGTTGATTCAAACGGTGAAGGCACTGATCCGTGGGAAGGCACAAGAACAGACACAATTATTTTAATGAATATTGACCCCAGATCAAAATCACTTAATGCAATTTCAATTCCGCGAGACAGCAAAGTTTATCTGCCGGATGAACACGGCATCCAAAAAATTAATGCGGCTCATGCTATCGGCGGAATCGGCATGACAATAAAAACAATTGAAGACACTCTTGGCGTAAAAATCGACCGTTACATAATGGTTCATGATCAGGCTGTTGAGGAAATAGTTGATGCAATCGGCGGTGTTGATATTTATGTCGAAAAAAACATGCACTATAATGATTATTCCGGCAAATTGTTTATTAATCTTACAAAAGGCCCTAACCACTTAAACGGTAAACAGGTCGTCGGATACTTAAGATTCAGACATGATGCAATGGGAGATATCGGAAGAACCCAGCGTCAGCAATGGTTTTTAAGAGGCATGATGGAAGCTCTTAAAAAGCCCGAAACGATTACCAAACTTCCGGAAATTATCAACGTTGCAAACAAATATATCAAAACAAACATGTCTTTTTATGAGCTTTCACAATATGCAAGCCTTGCCAAACATTTAGATATGGACAAAATTGAGATAGCAATGCTTCCGGGTGCGCCTAATAAAAAAGGTTATATCAGCTACTGGATTCTGGATCCTGAAAAAACACAGGAAGTTGTTAACCGTCTTATTTACAGAGAAAAAGTAAACATGGCTGACATGGGCCCGCAAATGAAAGCAGGAATTATGTTTTCGGAAGGAAATTCCGAAGAAGCTGCTCTTGTAAAAGAACAATTAACAAACCTCGGAATTAATGTAATCTGCACGGGGCATGTTAACAAAACCCATACGCAATTTGTTGCTCATTCAAAACAGGTTACAAATGATTACTTTAACTGGTTAAAAAAGAAAACCCCCTCAATAATAGGTTATCAATTTGTTTATGAACCCGTCAACAACTACTGCAACGGTGCAGATTTTACAGTTGTGATAGCAGGTAAATAATATAGACAACAAATAAAAAATATGATATGATATAACACAATTACAAATAAGAGAGGGTTAAAGATGAATAACGTTGTAAGCGGCAAACAATTTGCCGACACATTAGGAGGAACAGGAATGACAATGTCAACAGGAACAATCAGCCTTATCGTAATAGGCGTAATTTTGCTCATCATAATTTTGATGTACAACTCGCTTGTTTCAAAACGAAATAAGGTTAAAGAAGCGTTTGCAAGTATTGATGTGCAATTGAAAAAACGTTACGATTTAATACCGAACATTTTGACAATTGCAAACAAATTTATGGAACACGAAAGAGGCTTGCTTGAAAATATTACAGCATTACGTGCACAAGCTCTGAAACTTGATTCAAGTCTCGGAAGTATTGAAGGCAAATTAAAGTTAGACGGAGAAATTCAGCGTCAAATGGGTCAATTGATGGTAAACATGGAAAATTATCCTCAAATCAAAGCAGACCAGACAATGATACAATCAATGCAGACATACAATGAAGTTGAAGAACATATTGCTGCAGCAAGAAGATTTTACAACGCAGCGGTTCTTGACTTAAATAATGCAACAGAACTTTTCCCGAGCTCAATAATTGCAACAATCTTCAACTTCAAACAAATGCCTTTCTTTAAAGTTGAAGACGAAAAAGAACGTCAGGCAGTTAATGCACAGGATTTTTTCAAATAAGCAACAAACATATTCAATAGACCAAAAGAGCGGACTTGATTCTAAGCCGCTCTTTTATTATGATAAAATAGACATATCACAAAATATGTGCTTGTAGCTCAGTTGGATAGAGCGTTTCCCTCCGAAGGAAAAGGTCGTGGGTTCGACTCCCGTCAAGCACATTTTTATGTTAAAATTAAATCGGTTGACAGCCGGTTGAAAAACCAGAGTCAGGAAATTCCTGACTTAATGGCCTCGTAGCTCAGCAGGATAGAGCAGCGGTTTCCTAAACCGAAGATCGCGCGTTCGAATCGCGCCGGGGCCGATTATCCCCACCCCTTTATGAAAAAGAGATGAGTATGTCAAAAATACAATATAGCACAAGAATTAACTCAATACGCAAAGAATTAAAACTGGGTTCTGAACTTAATAAATCATTCGTAAACATTGTAAAAACAGATTCTACCTTACGAAAATCCCGCAAACACGCTAAAGTATAATATCGACTTAAAATAATATAACCGCTAACAGAGCAAAAATAACAAGCGGAATGTTATAATGCAAAAAAGTCGGTATGCAGGTATCTTTAATGTGATTTTGCTGACCGTCAACGTTTAATCCGGCTGTCGGCCCGAGTGTTGTGCTTGAAGCAGGTGAGCCTGCGTCCCCCAATGCGGCAGAAGCTGCAAATACAACTATAGCCTCAGCAGGATTGAATCCGAGTTTTATAAACACAGGAACGAACAAAACCGCTAAAATCGGAATAGTTCCAAAAGAAGTTCCGATGCCGATAGTTATGAATAATCCGACAAGAAGCATTAAAAAAGAAGCTAAAAGTTTTGAGCCCATCATAAAAGGAATAAGCGCATTTACCAGATTATCAATTCCGCCTGTCGAATTCAATACGGCTGCAAAACCTGCGGCAACAAGCATTACAAAGGCAACATAGCCCATAAGTCCAATGCCTTCATTTATTAAACCATCCATCTTTTCAGGATTAATAGCTTTAGCGCCGAAAATTACTGTCAATCCGATTAACGCACCAAGGGGCAGAGATTTTGTCCACAATTGAACAGCCAGAGTAGCAAAAGCAGCCAATAAGGTTATATAATGGCTTCCGGTAAATCTTAAAGAACGCCTTCTTTCTTCGCGAAAAGGAATATTTTCATATTCCCGCGGCCTCCTGTAGGATACAAAAACAGCAAACAGAAGCCCGCACAGCAATCCAACCCCGAGAATCCAAACTGAATGCCACACATCAGGCACAGAAACCTTTAACCCGTTTGAAGTCATGTTATCAGCTAAAAGCCGCTGAAAAATCAGTCCGAATCCGGCAGGAAACACAATATACGGAGTTACAAGCCCGAAGGCAAGAGAACATGCAACCGCACGTCTGTCAATTTTCAACTTATTCATTAATCCGATTAACGGCGGAATAATTACAGGAATAAAGGCAATGTGAACAGGTATTAAATTTTGAGATGCACATGCTAAAAGAGTCAAAATCAAAAGCAACATGAATTTGTTATTTTTGATTAATAACGAAATTCTTTTTGCAAGAACATCCGCAAGCCCCGTGTGAGCCATTGCAGCCGCAAAAGTGCCCAGCAAAATATAACTCAAAGCCGTTTCACTGTTTTGTCCCATTCCATGAATAAAAACATTCATAATCTGCTCTGCGTGCATACCGGCCACTTTACCGGCAACAAGCGCAGATACCAGCAGCGCAAGAAGCACATTCACACGCTTTAAACATAAAACGCAAAGCAAAACAACAGCTATAATTATCGGATTAAGTAATAATGGCATAAACAACTTTCTTTAATAAGTTATTTCAGGCACAAAACTTCTCTGGTAGGTTTTCGTCCGCAGGATTTATCCTCATCACAGAATCCCAAACGTTCGCATTTGGGCACCAAATAAGGCTTAAGCCATGGTTCTTCTTTTACAAGTTCTTCACACATTTTTTTAACCAGCGTACGGATTTCGTACTGCGCACGAGTACAAAGACGTAAATTTGCCAGATGAATCATTTCGCGCAGATTTAAACTTGCAACAAGAGAGCTTGCCGCAGCATTCGGCAGAACAAATCTTGCATCTTCCGCAGGAATACCAGCGTCCACAAATTCCTGATACTGCTCTGAAATTTTTCCCATAAAAGACACGAATTTTTCTTTTAATTCAGGATTCTTTTCAATAGTCGGCGGAATTATATAATCAAACTGGCCTTTTTCTTTTACATATCTCTGTGATTTTTGCGAAAAAGACATGTGGCGATGCCGTACAAGCTGGTGGGTGCAAGCCCTTGAAACATTTGATATTGCAAAACTTACCTGAATATGCTCAATCGTTGAATAATGTCCGGATGAAATAACACGCTCAATAAGTTTAAGCATTTTTTCTTTATCATCCGTCGAATTATAAATATTTATCGGATAATCGGCACTGTAACAGGTTCTACAGGCCGTATAAACAGTTTTTAACATATTGTCCGGCTTTGAAATTAAATTTACAACCGGTTCGTTCGTCTCTTGCATAAAATCATCCTCCCCTGTATCTTTACAAAATAATACCACACCCGATTGAAGGTGCGGTATTATTTAAAATTTTTGTTACAAACACAATCTTATGCTTTTTTTCCGTAACGTTTGTTGAATCTTTCAACACGACCTTCTGAGTCAAGAATTTTTTGTTGTCCTGTGTAGAACGGGTGGCAGTGGTTGCAAATTTCAACTGTGATGTTGTCTACAACAGAACCCGTTTCAATTTCGTTACCGCAAACACATTTGATTGTTGTTTTTTTATAATCCGGATGAATACCTTGTTTCATTTTTTAACCTCTTTCTGTTTTTCAAGATTCCAAACTTGATAATTTAATTTCGACTACTACAATATTATAATGCAAAATAAAAATAAGCAAGCCCTTTTTAATATTTATTTACCCAAAAGCCCTTCCTGTGTAAATTCATGCAAACATATGAGAAAAAATCAGAACTATTATATAAAAGGTTGATGTTATTTTCATAAATATTTGAAATAATGAAAATACACACGGTTGGTACACATTTTATAGGTAAATCGAATTTATGAATCTGCATGAACAATGTTTGTTGAGATATTTACAAAACCCTGACGAATTGGCTTATTCTACCGAAATATTAAAGTTAAATAATTTTATTCTTGAGAAACAATTTATTGTAAAAAATTTTGTTGCCAAAACCGCAAACATCAATTATACTGAAAAGGTGAAATAATATTAATTTCAGTTTAATCAGGGATGTAGAGCATGTTAAAAAAAATATTATACTCGATATGGTTTGTGCTTTTTGTAATTGCCGTATTTTTCAGTTTAAAAAGCACGAATTTTAATGCATTTATCGACATGATTGAGAACCGTACGTTTGATTTGCGCCAGAATATAATGATTAATGCGCAAACAAAAACTGCGGATAAAGATATAGTAATTGTTGCAATTGATGAGGCAACATATGAATATATTCTGGATCATTACGGCGAATGGCCTCTGCCGCGGGATGTTTATGTAAAACTTATTGAATATCTTGAAGGTCAGGATCCGAAAATTATTGCATTTGACCTTATGTTTGTAAAATCGCTGAAAAGTTCAAACAATGCGGACGCAGCGCTTGTGAACGCAATGAAGACATATAAAAATGTTTATACTGCAATGAATCTTGATAATCAGCCGGAGGATTTGCGCAAACCGCCTAAACTTCCTGAGAGCCTTTCAGTAAATGTTAAAAACTTTTCTGATGTAAGTTTTGAAGATTTGACATTTACTAATTGCCGCGCAATTTTGGAGGGAATTTTAAATTCTACCGAAAACATCGGAATGATAAACGTTTCCCGCGCTGATGACGGAATTTTAAGAAAGATGCCCCTCTTTGTAAAATATCAGGACAAATACTATTCACAATTAGGGTTAAAAGTTGCAATTGATGCCATAAACTCCACTGAAAAAAATAAAATTGATAAACATAATTTTATCATTGACGAAAATGCAAATCTGCTTTTGGGAGACAGAAAAATATACCTTGATAAAGACGGAAGCGCAATTTTAAACTGGTACGGCAGCAACACGGCATATGAGCATATTCCGATGTATAAACTTATCAAAGTTATTAACGGCGAGGCAAAAGACAGTGGTTATGACTTTAAAAATAAAATTATATACTTCGGAACAACTGCTTCGGCACTTTTTGACATTAAAACCACTCCGACGGGCAGAACAGTTCCGGGGGTTGAAGTTCAGGCAAATTTTGTAAACAATATTCTTGACAACAACTTTATTGTTAAAGCGGACAAAGCAATTACAATATTTTCCGGAATCATTCTGGCGCTTTTGATTGGTTTTTGCGTTATGCGCATAGGTTCGGCATTTACGGCATCATTTGCCTCTGTTTCAATCTATTTTGTTTATATTATCGCATCTTATTATTTGATGAAGTATTTTAACATATGGATAGAAGTTATTTATCCGCTCATTTTGTCACTTCTTGCTTTTATTTCGGCATTTATAGTTAAATACATTATTAAATCCCGCGATTTTGAACAGCAGTATATTCTTGCAACAACTGACGGACTTACGGATTTGTATAACCACAGATATTTTCAGGAACAGATGAAAATGGCCGTTGAAAATTGCAAACGCTACGAAAGAGAATTTTCGCTTATAATTTTGGATATTGATTTCTTCAAAAAATTTAATGATACATTCGGACATCAGGCAGGAGACGCTGTTTTAAGACAGGTTGCACATACATTAAAGAAAAATGTCCGCGCAACTGATATTGTTTGCAGATACGGCGGAGAAGAAATGAGTATAATTCTTCCTAACACAGGAAAAGCCGAAGCCTATACAACAGCGCAAAAAATATGTGAGAGGGTGGCAAACAACAAAATACGACTTAACAATGACAAAGAAAGTCATGTAACAATAAGTTTGGGGGTTTCGACTTATCCTTATGACGGCGATAATGCATCAGATATTATTGACTGCGCGGACAAACGGCTTTATAACGCAAAGAACAACGGACGCAATCAGGTCGGAAAAATAGAATAAATTCAGGAATAAGATTCGGCGTCTGCCGACAAAATTGAAATTATATAGAGACCAAAAGAGACTCACAAAATGAGTCTCTTTTTTAAACACAAGTTATAAAAACATTTTTAAATTACCGGAACATCAACAGGTTCTACAAGAATTACGTTCAAAACTTCGCCTGTATTCAAATCCACATGTTCGCCTTTTCTAATCATATCTGCAATTGCATCATAAACAAAATATCCTGTACTGCCTATTGCACCGCCTATAGCACATACAGGAACGGTAATTATTCTTAAATACCCTCCTGCTGTATCTTCAAAGGTTTCATTGCCCCAATTTACTGCAGATTTAGTAATATTTCCGCTTTTTCGCATTGTTTTTCTGAATGCTTCACCATAGCCGCGTCCGTTTACGATACCGCCGTCAACCGTCAAATCCTCACGACCGGTCAAAGACAATGTTAAAGGCAGCTGTCTGCCGTTAGGAGTCACAACATGGTCAAAATCAAGATATAAAATTGCGCCCTTTGACATTCTTTTAGGTTCGATAATCTTACTTACAGTTCCTCTTACAAGCGAACCTGAAGGAAGAATTACATCATCCCCAACCGCCTGATCGTTAACAAGAATTGCCGAGAATTGTCCGCCCGCACGTCCGGAAACAGAAGTTACAGGCCCTAAAAGTTCCAGTGAAAATTTTGTTCCCGCCGGAATCCTTTTTGTTTTTGCGTTTGCGTTAAAAGGCCCTGCAAAAGCAGCTGATGCAAACAAACATAATGATAATATCAAAGATAAAAACTTAAGTTTCATAAAAACCTCTCCTTATTCAAATTTATTTTAAACTTTTTATCAAAAAAAAGCAATAGTAAAGCCTGTTGAATTAATGTAAAAAAGTTGATACAAGCAGCAAAAATTGTTATTATCAAATTATGTCTAAAGCTGAAAAAATTGAAGAACTACAGGGAATTTTACAAAATGACCGCAACAACTATCAGGCAAGACGCCAATTAGCGGTTTTGCTGCTTGATACGGGCTACACGGAAGAAGCTCTGGGACATCTTTTGTACCTTGCAAAATCTTTTCCTGATGACAGCGAAATATTTTACAATTTAGGAATTGCCTACGAAAAACTAAAAAAATTCAACGAAGCAAAAGAGGCATACTTAAAATCAATTGAAATTTCACCTGCGGAAATTGATGCAACCTACAATCTGGGACTTGTTTTAACAGAATTAAAAGAATACGACAATGCAATTTCCTGTTTTAATAAAGTTGTTGAAACAGATAAAGATGATTCAAATTCTTACTTCAACCTTGGCATTTGCTATCTTAAAAAAGGTGATCTGGTTGAAGCCGTCACGAATTTTCAAAACACAATTGATTTAAATGATCAAGACATTTATGCCCACTTTTACATCGGGAATATTTTTAAAGAAATGGGTGATATACAAACCGCTTACGAAAAATTCAACAAAGTGCTTGAACTTTCACCGGCATACAGCTGGGCATACTACAATCTTGCGGTAATCGACTGGGAATGCGGAAAAACAGAGGAAGCACTCGCAAAACTGGACAAAACTCTTGAACTCAATCCAAAAGACGCTGACGCATACATTGTTTATGCAAAAATTCTCGCCTCAGAACATGAATACGAAAAAGCAGAGGCAAAAATTTCCGAAGCAATAGATAAATGCGGCAAAAGCGGAAACCTTTTCTATATTATGGCGCAAATCCAAAAACAGCTTAAAAACAAAGATGAAAGCCTCAAATACTTTAATCTTGCCCTTGAAAACAGTGCCACTCTCAACACAAACATAAAATTTGTAAATAAAGAAATTAAATCACTCGGTTAATCCTTATTTTTTCATGCTAAAATAGATTTATTGGAAAATGAAAAGAGGATTTATATATTATGAAAATGTCAAAATTGTTTGTACAAACATTAAGAGAATTTCCTTCAGATGCGGAAGTTGTTTCTCATAAAATGCTCGGCCGCGCAGGATATATAAAAAAACTTGCCCCCGGGGTTTATACATATATGCCTTTGATGTGGCGGGTTTTGAAAAAAGTTGAAAAAATCGTCCGCGAAGAAATGGATAGAGCTGGTGCCCAAGAGCTTTTGATGCCCTTTGTACAGCCCAAAGAACTCTGGGAAGAATCCGGACGCTGGGAAGTTTACGGAAAAGAACTTATGCGTCTTAAAGACCGCCACGATCGCGATATGTGCCTCGGACCGACACATGAAGAAATTATTACATCAGTTGCACGCGACGCATTAAAATCATACAAACAGCTTCCTGTAAATCTTTATCAAATTCAATCAAAATTCCGTGATGAAATAAGACCGAGATACGGTCTTTTAAGAGGACGCGAATTTATCATGAAAGACGCTTACAGTTTTGATGTTGATGAAGCCGGACTGGACAAAGAATATGAAAATATGGCTCAGGCTTACAAAAAAATCTTTGAACGCTGCGGACTTGAAACTAAAATGGTTCAATCAGACTCAGGCGCCATTGGCGGAAGCGTTTCACACGAATTCATGGTAATAACAGACACTGACGCGGGCGAAAATGACGTATTTTACTGTAATGAATGCGATTACAGCGCAAATTCAAACCACGCGGTTTCAAAATTGCCGCCTGCTGTTGTTGACGGCAAAGAATATTTTAAAGAAAAGAAAATTCTTGATACGCCAAACACTCATTCAATTGACGAATTGAGCGAATTTTTAAAAATTCCGTCAACATTGATTCTTAAATCTCTTGTGTATATTGTTGATAAAAAGCCTGTAATTGCACTTATCAGAGCAGACAAAGCAGTTGAGGAAACCAAATTGATGAATGCTGCAGGCGGAATTGAAATCAGAATTGCAACAGCCGGCGAAATCGAAGAATTGATGAATGAAAAAGGATTCAACGCTGAACCCGGATTCATCGGCCCGAACGGAATGAACGGAATAAAAATTATTGCGGACGAAACAGTTTTCCATATGAAAAACTTTGTTGTCGGTATTAATCAAACTGACAAACACCTTGTCGGCGCAAATCTTGAGGATGTTTTACCTGAAAACGTAATTAAAGCCGATATCCGTCTTGTTGAACGCGGAGAACTTTGTCCGGAATGCGGAAAACCGCTTTTTGTAACAAAGGGAATTGAAGTCGGCAATATCTTTAAACTCGGCACCAAATATTCCAAACCTATGAATGCAGTTTACACAGATGTTAACGGAAAAACTCATCCTTATGTAATGGGCTGCTACGGAATCGGAATTTCAAGAACAGCGGCAGCAGCTGTTGAAGCGCATCATGATGAACACGGAATCAAATGGCCTTTAGCAATTGCTCCGTATCATGCAGTGATTGTTCCTGTCAATATTCAGGATGAAACACAGATGAAAATTGCATCTGAAATTTATGCACAATTGCAATCTTCAGGCGTTGAAGCAGTTCTTGATGACCGTGACGAACGCGCCGGCGTTAAATTTAAAGATGCGGATTTAATAGGATTTCCATACAGAATCACTATCGGAAAAACAGTCAGCGAAGGACTTGTTGAATGCAAAATCCGCGAAACAGACGAGATGATAAAATTAACACCGGAAGAAGCGGTTAAAAAGATTACAAACGCTGTCGAAAATCTAAAATAATTAAAAAATGTTTATAAAAAATACTTAATCCTTTTTAAATGGGTTAAGTATTTTTTTATGCAGCCTTATGCGCCTTAAAGGCAAAATATTTAAACATCACATACGTTACGACTGAAACAGTAAATATCGACAAAAATTGTGCGATATAAACATTCAAATGCAAATATTGTACAAAAACTTCCAGAATCAAAACGTTCAACAAATAACTGACAAGCCATGTTGTACAGCATTTTAAATATTCCTTTATCCAGTTTCCTTTAGTGCAGAATACAAAAAGTTTCTGGTTTGTAAAAGAAAAAAATGATGAAATCACCCACTGCAGCGCCGCGCAAATCTGATAATATTTGTCGCCTATCAAAAACACTGCAATTGCAAAAATAACATATGAAATCGCAGCGTTTATTGCGCCGATAATCAAAAATCTGATTTTATCGGGAATTTTGCACCAGTTTTTATATAAAAGCAAGATTTTATCCATAATCAGTAAGCCTTGTCCAGAACCGAATTGTGAGCATTGTATTCGATTTCGTCATTAAGTTTTGCAAGTTGAATTTTCTCTCCGTATCGTTTTTCAAGCGCAAGAGAAATTAAATAATCCGCTAAATGAGGATTTTTAGGCAATAAAGAACCGTGAAGATATGTTCCAAAAACATTTTTGTAACGTGCTCCTTCCGTTTTGTCTTTTCCGTTATTTCCGTTACCTGTTGACACGACAGCAAGCGGCTTTGTATCATTCTGAAGATACGTAAGCCCCGAATGATTTTCAAACCCCACAAGGGTTTCGGGAGTTAAAAAATCAGTGTGAGCAGTAACATTTCCGATAAATCTTTTTTTACCCGCAACCGTATAGGCATCCAAAAGACTTACCCCTAAAAGTTTTTCGCCGTCAAATGGCTGATAATAATGTCCGAAAAGCTGATACCCGCCGCAGATTCCGAGAAATACCGCATCGTTATCACGCTGCTCAATCAAAAAATCTTTTTGCAGATACATGGACTTTGAAACATCAATCTGCTCTTTATCCTGACCGCCGCCGATAAAGTACAAATCACAAACAGGAATTTTATCATTCATATTAATTTCATTGTATTCAAACTCTATTCCGCGCCATTCGCAACGGCGCTTAAGAGTGATTATATTCCCCATATCACCGTAAAGATTTAATTGTTTGGGGTAAAGATGCCCTGCTGAAATTTTTAAACCTGATGTTTCCATGGCTATGATTATATCATAAAGTTCATTCATGTTATAATTCGGATATGAATAAAAATTATCTGATTGATACGCATTCTCACATAAACATGATTGAAAATCTTTCAATTGAGGAGATTTTAAAAAATGCCGCAGAAAATAACGTAAAAAAAATTATCGTTCCTGCGGCAGAAGCAAATGATATTGAGGTTGTTTTTGAACTTTCGCAAAAATACGAGAATGTTTACTGTTATCTTGGCATTCACCCTTCAGAAGCTAAAGATTGGAATGATAAGATTGAAGAAAAAATAAGATCACTTGCAAAATCACAAAAAGTTGTCGGAATTGGAGAAATCGGACTTGATTATTACTGGGATAAAAGTTTTATCGATTTGCAAAAAGAAGTTTTTATAAAACAAATAGAAATTGCAAATGAGCTGAATCTGCCGGTTAACGTCCATGACAGAGATGCGCATAGAGACACTTTTGATATTTTAAAGGAACATAACAAAAATTCTAAGGTTATCATGCACTGCTTTTCGGGAAGCCCTGAATTTGCAAATGAATGTATCAAAGAAGGCTGGTATATTGCCCTTGGCGGCGTTGTAACTTTTAAAAATGCAAAAAAGATGAAGGAAGTGGCCTCCATAATTCCGCTTGAAAAACTTCTTCTTGAAACCGACGCACCGTATCTGACACCTGTACCGCACAGAGGAGAAGAAAACCAGCCTGCATATATAAAATTTGTTGCGGAAGAAATTGCAGGACTTCGCGGAATCACATTTGAAGAGGTTGCGCAAATTACAACTCAAAATGCAGAGAAAATTTTATCTATCTGAAGAATACTGGTAAAAATTTATTGCCCGTGATATTTTATTTTTATGAATAAGGAACGTTTGGACAAATATTTAACGGATTTAGGATATTTTGAAACCAAAAGTAAAGCTGCGGCGGCGATTCTTGCAGGACACGTCAAGATTAATGATGAATACATTACAAAAGCCGGTTTTCAAATAAATCCCTCAAAAGAATATGACATTGTTGTAAAATCAATGCCCTATGTTTCACGCGGCGGTTTCAAACTCAAAAAGGCTCTTGATACATTTGATGTCAGTGTTGAGGATAGAATCTGCTTTGATGCAGGGGCTTCCACCGGCGGATTTACGGACTGTCTGCTCCAGAACGGCGCCAAATTCGTCTATGCCGTTGATGTAGGCTACGGACAAATTGACTGGAAAATCCGCTCGGACAAACGCGTTAAAGTTATTGAGCGGACAAATCTTAAGATTTGCAAGTTTGATGATATTTATACACAAGCAGAGTCCGTTGCGGATTTACTCGTAAGTGATTTGTCCTTTATTTCGCTTACAAAAGTCCTTAACAACCTTAAAACGCTTTTAAACCCGCAATTTCATGAAATGATTTTGCTTATCAAACCGCAATTTGAAGCCGGCAAAGAAAACGTTGAAAAAGGCGGGGTTGTAAAAGACAAAAAAGTGCACCAAGATGTTATTGAAAATGTTATAAATTATGCGCAATCACTTGATTACTGCATAAAAAATCTGACATATTCCTCAATCAAGGGGCCTTCCGGAAATATTGAATATCTGTTATGGATTACTACTGACAAAACTTCCGATGAATTTGACATGAACCAAATCCGTCAAATCGTATCCGACGCGTTTGATAATCTTAATTAACCGCCTTTTGGAATATTTTGAAGATGCTCGTTTGCATTAATATCAATATATTTGTACATATTTAAAACAATTCCAGGCGCAAAATAATAATTGTTATTTGCAGGCGTTATCTTTAGCATAGAACGATATTTGTCAATAGAAACAACACTTGCCAGAAATTCTTTTTCAACAGCTGAAAACAATATATAGCCCGTTTTGGATTGAACTTCTTTTATCTCAAATCTGTTTGCATTGACAGCCGCAAGCGTCAGATAAAACAGTCTTTCACTGTTCATCGGAAAAGTTTTCGTACACGTTTCAAATGAAACATTTTGCGGGGTCACAAGCGTGCTTAAACTAACAGCACTTTCGTCCGCAAAAGCAGGCAGCGCAAATAAAAATGCCGAACATAATATAAATATTTTAAACTTTATTCTTTCCATGATGCACCTGCACTTATGTCAATTACCAGCGGAACTTCAAAAGGCTGGCCGAGCCCCATTGCATCCAAAACAAGCTGTTTAACGACTTCCAGTTCAGACTTTTTAACTTCCAGAACAAGTTCGTCATGCACTTGCAAAATCATTTTGGATTCAAGATTATTTTCTTTCAATTTTTTATTTAAGTCAATCATTGCAATCTTAATTAAATCAGCGGCCGTTCCCTGCATAGGATGATTGATTGCCGCACGTTTGGCAAAATCTCTTATCTGCGTGTTTGAACTGTTCAACTCATCTTCCAGATGACGCTTGCGGCCGTAAATTGATTCGACATAACCCTTCTTCTCTGCAGATTTTACAATGTTTGTCATGTATTTTTTTACACCTGGATAGGTTTTAAAATATTTATTGATAAAATCTTCCGCTTCTTCCCAGGTTATACCGAGAGCTTTGCCCAGTCCGTATTTACTTTGTCCGTAAATTATACCGAAATTGACGGCTTTTGATTTATAACGCATTTCTTTTGTAACTTCATCAATCGGCACGTCAAAGACCTTGGAAGCCGTAAGAGTGTGAACATCCACACCTGACTTGAAGGCCTCAATTAAGTGCTTATCTTTTGAGATATGCGCCAAAAGCCTCAATTCAATCTGAGAATAGTCTGCTGAAAGCATTAAATAATTTTCTCTGTCTTTCGGTACAAAAGCATTACGAATCTTGTTGCCTTCCTCAGTCCTTATCGGAATATTCTGCAAGTTCGGATTGGAAGAGGATAATCTGCCGGTTGCTGTGATTGTCTGATTAAATGTTGTATGAATGCGGTTATCAACAGGATTAATCAATTCAGGCAATGCTTCCGTATAAGTTGAACGGAGCTTTGTAAATTTGCGGTACTGAAGAATTAAATCCGCAATTTTATACTCAGGCGCGAGTTCTTCAAGAATTTCAGCGCTTGTTGAGTATTTTTTACTTTTTCTTTTCTTTTTAGATTCAATTTTCAATTTGTCAAAAAGAATTTCGCCGACCTGACGCGGTGAATTCAGATTGAAACCTTCGCCCGCAAGAAGAAAAATTCTTCTTTCCAAACGCTTTACAGAGGCTTCCATTGTTTCAGACAGCTGGTTTAAATATTTTACATCAATTGAAACGCCGGTAAACTCCATATCCGCAAGAACAAGTGACAAGGGAAGTTCAATTGTGGAGAGCAATTCCTGCTCTTTTTTATCAAGTTTTTTACACCAGAATGCCGTTAAATCAATTATAGTCGCAACAACATCAACTGCGTAAGCTGATACACCTTCGCAAGTTGCATCAAGAATACCTATTTTTTTCTTTCTGCTTGCTTCAAAAGGGCTGAAATCACACATTATATGATTAATCCGCTCTATTGCCTGAACATCAAGCGCATGATTTCGTGCAGGCTCATTAACATAACTTGCAAGCATTACATCAAATACAAGTCCGCCCAATTTTATTCCGAGCGCTCTGAACATATTATATTCATTTTTTGCATCATATGTAATCTTTTTTAGGTCTTCGTCTTCAATAATCGGCTTTAAAACTTCTAACACCTTTTCAAAATCCAGATGTCCTTCATGTCCGAAAGGAACATAAAAAGTTTTTGTTTTTCCTTCTATTTCCGTGTCAACCTTAAAGTTTTTATCGAATTTGAGAGTGTCATTAATTGCAAACGCAAGACCGCGCAGTTTTACATTAACCGGACTTTTAGCCTCACCTATGGCTTTAATTGCAAAAATTTTACTTTTGCAAAGCTCATTTACCATATCAGATAAGGCATCCAACTCTGTTATCTCTTGTTTATCATATTTCAGTTCAAATTTATCTATTTCAGACTTTACAGCCTCGCTAAAAAGTGCAAGTTGCTGCTGTCCGCCGCCTGACTGAACTATTTGATAAGGCTGAGGCTGAACCTCTTTTACGGACTTATCAAATGAGAGTAAAATTCCGTTTATATTCCTCAAAAAGCTGTAAAACTGCATTTTAGTCAAAAATTCAGTAACAGCTTTTACATCAGGAAGTTCAATATTTGCAAGCGAAAAATCAAAATCAATATCGACATCACAAACAATTGTTGCAAGATATTTGCTCAATTTGGCAATGTCAACACCGTTGCATATCTTGTAACGAACAGTATTTTCAGGAATATTTTCACAATCCGCAAGAATATTTTCAAGATTTTTGTATTTTCCGAGAAGTTTCTGCGCAGTCTTTTCACCGATACCTTTAATCCCCGGAATACAGTCAGACGTATCTCCGCGCAGAGCTTTATAATCAACAACCTGATCAGGATAAACTCCCCATTTTTCATAAATTTTATCCCAATCATACTCGACAAGTTCACCTTTATATGGCAAAATTACCTTTACACAGCCGTTTTTATCAACAAGCTGAAAAGCATCTTGATCACCTGTCAAAATAAGGACTTTATGACCGAGTTCACAAGCCTTTTTGGAAATCGTTCCGATTACGTCATCCGCTTCAAAACCTTCTTTTGTATAAATCGGAATGTTAAACGCTTTTAATCCCTCATATATTAATTCCATTTGAATTTTCATAGGATCAGGCATAGCTGAACGGTTTGACTTATATTCGGGATACTTTTCAACACGGAAAGTATGATGGCTTACGTCAAACGCAACGGCAATAGCATCAGGGTTAAGATTTTTATTTTTCAACATATCAAAAATTGATTTAAAAAATCCATAAACAGCCCAGCTCGGAATCCCGTCAGTTGTTTTCATATTGGTGCGCTCAAGCGCATAATATTGTCTAAAAGCAAGAGCATGACCATCTATCAAAATTAACGTTTTCTGATTTCCCATACAAATATTTTTTCATAAATATATTCATTTGACAAATATGTTAAGCATTTGGAATATTTAGAATAATAAAAAAGAGGCAATTAATGCCTCTTTCTATGCGCTTATTTCAACATCGTCGTCATCACCGTTTTTGGTCGGCAGTTTGATTAACTCTGCTTTATTTCGATTTTTAACCATATCCGCCGTAATGACAAACTTGTCTATATTGCCTTTTGTCGGAACATCATACATAACGTCAAGCATTATCTCCTCAACAATTGAGCGTAACGCTCTGGCTCCGGTATTACGTTTTAATGCTTCCTGAGCAATTAAATCAACGGCTTCAGGTTCAAATTCCAAATCAACACCGTCCATTTCCATAAGACATTTGTATTGTTTAAGGACAGCATTCTTAGGCTCTGTCAAAATATTTTTCAAAGCCTTTTCATTCAACTGATCAAGAACTGCATAAATCGGAACACGACCGATAAATTCAGGTATCAAACCGAATTTTACAAGGTCATCCGGCTGCAATTTTTTAAGCAGTTTAACGGCATTTGCCTCTTTATCAGCCTGTGACATAGGTGCTT